>JBAVDL010000314.1:0-20360 GCA_049587175.1 Thermoactinomyces sp. | reverse complement strand
GCAGAGTAAACTCCTCAATCGAAAATTCTTCACGTTTTTTTTCGCCGTGATATGTACCCTTCACCAAATGAGTCCTCCTTTATGAAAACTCGTTATTATGCTACTCTATTTTCCAATTTTTGAACAGTCAACTAAAGTCCTATTTTTATATGGTATATATAACGGTTTATTTTGGATGAGCTAACAACTTTATCTAAAAATAATGGAAGAAGAGGCAGGTTAAAGATAACCTGTACCTCTTTTTATTTTGCAAACTTATTCAAGTTCCGTCCATAGACCGGTTAAAATGTATGATCAATGATCCCTCCGCCCAAACATTTTTCGCCATCATACATGACAAACGATTGCCCGGGTGTTACAGCCCGTTGAGGCTTTTGGAATTCTACACGCAGATTGCCATCGGCCTGGGGGATTACCTCTACAGCCTGGTCTTGCTGGCGGTAACGGAACTTGGCTGTACAAGTGAAAGGTTGTACAGGGAGTTTGCCTTTGCCCAGCCAGTTTACATCTGTTGCCAGCAGGCCATTGGAGTACAATGCTTCATGGTCATGTCCCTGCACAACGTAAAGAATATTGTTTTCAAGATCTTTTCTGGCTACAAACCAGGGTTCCCCGGTACCGCCTCCCCCGATGCCCAGTCCCTGGCGTTGTCCCAAGGTATAGTACATTAGTCCGTCATGCTCGCCAATTACTTTTCCATCAAGCGTACAGATCTTGCCGGGCTGTGCGGGCAGATATTGACTCAGAAACTCGCGGAAATTCCGTTCGCCGATGAAACAGATCCCGGTGCTGTCTTTCTTTTTTGCAGTTGCCAGTCCAATCTTTTCTGCCAGGGCCCGCACTTCTTTTTTTTGCATATGCCCGATTGGAAACAGGGCTTGTGCCAGCTGCTTTTTTTCTACTGCATACAAAAAGTAAGTCTGATCCTTATTGCGATCTGCTCCGCGCATCAGATATTTGGTACCTTGCTCTTCCTTTATTTGCGCATAATGGCCGGTGGCAATCAGGTCAGCCCCCAACTGCCTGGCTTTTTGAAGAAATTTCCCAAATTTGATTTCCCGATTGCACATTACATCGGGATTGGGGGTTCTGCCTTTGCGGTATTCATCCAGAAAATATTGAAAAACTTTCTGGTAATAGTCTTTTTCGAAGTTGACCGAATAATAGGGAATGCCTATCTGTGTACATACCCTGCGTACATCTTCATAATCTTCTGTGGCAGTACAATGCCCAAACTCATCAGTATCATCCCAGTTTTTCATAAACAGGCCAATGACATCATATCCCTGCTCTTTCAGCAGCCATGCCGTAACAGATGAATCAACACCGCCAGACATGCCTACTACGACTCTTGTCTTTTTTGTCATAATGAATCCGTCCTATGTTAAAAATTGAGATAAAGTGCTATATTTTACCCGTTAGCCCCATTATAGCGAATACAAACCATGACAACAAATCAAACGAGAAAGAACTGGTGACAGAATGTTATACACTAGAAATAATCCCCGTTTTATCGAAAGATTAAAACCCGAACAGGTACTGGTGATTGCTTTTATCATCATGATCATGATCGGGGCCGTACTGCTGTCTTTGCCGGTGGCAACAGAATCCGGACAGCCCCTTTCTTTTCTGGATGCGTTGTTTATGTCTACATCGGCAGTTTGTGTGACCGGACTGGTGGTTGTCGATACAGCCACTACTTTCAGTACATTTGGAGAAATGGTTATTATTCTGCTTGTGCAAACAGGCGGTTTGGGAATTGTAACAATAACCACTTTTATTACGCTGATGCTGGGAAAAAAAATCGGAGTAAAAGAACGGCTTATTTTACGCAAAGCTTTTAACAAGTTTGACATGCAGGGGGTTGTCAATCTGGTTCTGAAGGTAATATGGATTACCCTGATCATCGAGACACTTGGTTTTGTCTGTTTAAGTCTTATTTTTGTTCCGGATTGGGGTTGGAAAACCGGATTATACTTTGCATTTTTTCATTCCATATCAGCATATAATAATGGCGGATTTGACTTGTTTGGACATGTTGAGAAGTTTGGCAGCTTAACACAATATCTTCATGACCCCTGGATCAACCTGATTATCAGTAGCCTGGTGTTGCTGGGCAGCATTGGTTTTATTGTCATTCTGGAATTAATCAATTATCCGAAAAGGCGACGGCTGAGCCTGCATGCAAAAGTTGTTCTGGTCATGACCGGATTGCTGACCGCATTTGGAACTCTTGTGATCCTCCTGATTGAATGGAAGAACCCGGCAACGTTAGGGGCATTATCTTTAGGAGAAAAACTGATGGTTTCCTTTTTTCATGCTGTTACGCCAAGATCAGGCGGATTTACTTTGGTCCCGATTGATCAGATGCATCCGGTGACACAATTTTTTACCACATTGCTGATGTTTGTAGGAGCAGCTCCCAACTCAACCGGCGGGGGGATTAAAGTAACTACCTTTGCCATTATTTTACTGGCTGTATGGTCCATGGCCAGGGGACATCGGGATGTTGTGGCTTATCAACGCCGGATTCCCGTTGACCAGGTTTACAAGGCCTTAACAATACTGGTTGCTTTCCTTGCCCTGGTAATCGTATTAACCATCATTTTGATGATTACGGAACATACGGATATTTTGACAGCAATGTTTGAGGCGGTTTCCTCGTTTGGGACGGTAGGCTTGTCAATGGGACTTACCCCGCACTTGGGAACAATCGGGAAAATTACAGTCATTACTGCCATGTTTGCCGGACGCCTTGGGCCGATTACACTGGCTGTCGCGATTGCAAGGAATATCAATCCTCCAGCGTTTAAATATCCGGAAGAGCGGCTGTTGATCGGTTGAATCTTACCGATATTGTCGAATGCAGGTTGGTTAGAGTATTGCGAAATAAACAGGGTTCCTTTAAGCTAAAAACAAAATGGGTGTTTTTTCCCATATGGTTTAGATAGATAATGAAGAAATCAAAGGAGGGCTTATGCGTATCAGCAAAAGTCGTTTCCTGCTTGCCGGTTTCCTGTTGACCGCAGGAGTGATGCTAAGCGGTTGTGCGACGGTAATTCAGCAAATTCAGCAAACCACTGGCAGCAAGATTGAAGAAGTGGACCGTTTGTCACTCCAGAAACAAGAGCAGGTTAAACAAGAAGAAGAGCCTGGTGATGAAACAGAGGAGAATTTGCCGAAAAGCCCAGCGCCCCATACCAGATTGGAAGAGATTCTGAATGATACTGGGAAAGGGGAGTATGCGGGCGACAATTATGACCGGAACGAAGTCATGAATGCATTGGAACAAATGCCGAAAGGATTGTCGGATGACAAGGCATATGCCTACTTGTTGGGCCTGGTAGGAGAAAATTATAAACAGGATGTTGAATTATTTGACATACTGAATAATTATTCTTATGAACATAAAGCAGAAGCCTGGCGCAGGGTAAAGGAGTCATGGCTAAAAACAGAAGAAAAGACCGCCTCCGGAAGTGGACAGGCAAAGCAGGCGGCCAAACTGATGAATTATGTGGTCTTGATTGACGCGAGCGGGAGTATGGGCGGAAAACTTGAAGAGCAAAAGAAAATGGATGCCGTAAAAACTTCCTTGACTTTTCTTGCAGCCCGCTTTGCAAAGGAAGATGTCCAACTCCAGCTGCGAGCTTACGGATTGGAAGGAAGCCCAAGTGAAAAGGATCGCAAACAATCATGCAACAGTACGAAAAAGATTTTTGCTTCTGCTGCTTCCCAATTCAACCCGGAGCATTTTGAAAAATCCCTGGAGCAAGTAAAACCAACCGGATATAATCCGCTTGCGCTTGCCTTGTTTAAAACAGAAGCAGATCTTAAGAAAAATGCGCCGCAAAAAGTGGAAAATCATATTATCGTAATTACCGACGGCTATGACAATTGTGATGGAAATCCTGAAAAAATGGCCCAGGCCTTGCATTTGTCTGAATCCATGGCCAATGTGCATGTAATCGGATTGGATGTAGAGGGTGAAACCGAAGCGCAGTTGCGAAAAATCGCTGATTTTGCGGGTGGCGATTATGCTACAGTTAAGACAGAGCAGGAATTGGGGCGGGTGTTGTTCAGTGAGCTGAAACGCCTGAAGATGAAAAGTGAGCCATGGGGGATCCGGGCGCTGGATGCCGTGTACAAGGCACATAATTACGATGAGTACCGTTTGGGTCAAATTTATACAGATTTGCATACAAAAGTGGAACAGGAAGCGGAGCGTTTAAGTGAGACCAATCATTATATAAAAGATGACCGCAAAATCGATCAGCGTACCTTTAATCAGATCAATTCCTGGATTAAGTTGCGAAATAAACAGCTGAAAGATTATGCCAACCAGCGGTTCAGTGAAATTGGCATCAATCTGGATCAAAAATATCAGGAACAGATTTCCGGTTTGCTCAAGGAATGGGAAGAAGCTGGAGGCAGCCAGAAACAGATCAGGGAAAAACAAGAGCAGCTGATCAAGGAAGATATGGCTGCTCAACATCATCGCAACATGCAGATTGATGCACAGAAAAGTCGCGATGACAAAAAGTCATGATGAAGTGCAGGTGATAAATTTGGCCAAACCAGCTTTTGAATTCCGCTATGATGAAGAGATCGACCTGATGCGTCCAGTGTTGCATGTGGATTATGAAAGCCTGAATCCAGAAGAACGGCAGGAGTTTGAATGGCGTTTGCAACAGGTTTCTGCCCAGATTCCCGACCGGATCCAGCAGTTTGAACAGGATTACATGCATCTCTATGAAACATTGAAAGCAACAGAGGATGATGAAGCCTTTTTCCGGATCAATGAGGAAATGAACAAGGTATCCAAAAAAATCAGTGAATTGAATTTACTTTATCTGCAAATAGAAGGAACCCATCTGCATGCCAATGTTGATGACTGATGTCCGGTTCAGAAAGCAGGATTATGGAAAAACGGCATTTTTTCCGAGCCCCGCTTCCTTATTGTTCAGATTCAGGACACCATTTTGGTGTTCTTTTTTTGTTTGTAAAAAAGATATAGATACATTTTTGATTGGGAATAGATAACAAAGAGATTAATAAAGTTTTGCTCTGTCAGGGCGGTTAAACCAAGGTATTTTTTATTAGTGTAAAAAATATCCAGAATATGTTCTTGCTTCCTTCTGGTTCAGATATGCTAGAATTTGTAATTGGGGCTTGGGAATAACAGGATCATGAACAAACCAGCTTGAAAACAGGAGCGGCAATAAGGTTAAGACGGGCAAGACAGCAAACGGTTATTGTAAAGTTTTTGTTAAATTTTCTTTAATCAAACATAAATAATTCGTTAAATGTGTACAGCAGGTATTTAAAAAATTCTTTTTTAAGAATATGATATTTTTTGGTTTAAAAATGGTTTATTAGGAGGAAAAGAACGTGCTCTTTAATCGGTCAAAGGACAGGATTTTTTATCAAACAATGGTGGATGCTACATCCAACATTATTGAAGCTGTTCAGCTTTTCCGTGAGAACGTGGAGACGCTCGAGGAAAAGGAAAAGTTTGCGGAGCAATTGAAAGAGCTGGAACACAAGGGGGATGACTACACCCATTTAATTGTAAGAGAGCTTAATAAAACCTTTGTTACCCCTCTTGACCATGAGGATATACTTAAGCTGGTCAATTACCTTGATGATGTTCTGGACGGAATTGAAGCGTGTGCTGCCCGTTTTGTCTACATGCACGTAAACAAGACAACCCCCTATCTGATCAAATTTGGTGAAGTGCTGGAAAAGTCGGCCCGCCACCTGCAGGAAGCTTTTTTGGCCCTGGAAAAACGCGATTTTGCTTCTATTCGCAGAATTTCAATTGAAATCAATTCCCTGGAAAATGAAGGCGACAAATTAATGCGGGAAAGCATCAGCTCTTTGTTTGAAGAGGCGGTTGACCCGATTGAATTGATAAAAATGAAAGAGATTTATCAGAAACTGGAAGGCGTTACGGATTCTTTTGAAGATGTCATGGACGTTATGGAAAGCGTGGTTATGAAGTATGCTTGATCCTTTCTGGATACTGGTTGCAGTGGTTGCACTGGCATTGATCTTTGACTTTACAAATGGCTGGCATGATACCGCAAATGCGATTGCTACGGTCGTAGGTACGCGGACCCTGTCGCCATGGGCAGCGATTCTGATGGCTGCCGTATTGAATCTGGCCGGTGCTTTTTTCTCTACCGCTGTAGCCAAGGCAATTGGAGAAGATATCGTTGATCCGTCAAATATTACCTTGATCTTAATTGTTTCTGCCTTGCTGGCAGTAATTACGTGGAATATTATTACGGTTCTGATGGGGCTTCCCACCAGTTCTTCCCATGCCCTGATTGGCAGTTTGATCGGAGCCACCATTGCATTTAAAGGTGTATATGTCCTCAAGTTTGATGGTATTATGCTGATTCTTGTAGCCATGTTGATTTCACCGATTTTGGGGGCCTTGTTTTCCGGAATCTTAATCAAATTTGTTCGTTATCTCTTTAGAAATATCCCCCGTTCCCGGGTAAAAAGGATTTTTAAATATTTGCAAGTTATTTCATCCGCATTTATGGCATTCAGCCATGGCGCGTCCGATGCACAAAAATCGATGGGAGTAATCGCCATGGCATTGGTAGCGTATGGTGCACACAGCGAACTTACTGTACCATCCTGGGTAAAAATTGCAGCGGGCCTGGCGATGGCATTGGGAACGGCCATGGGGGGCCGCAAAATTATTCATACCATCGGTTCCCGGTTAAGCCGCCTGGAAACTCCCCAGGGATTTGCGGCAGAGACCGGAGCAGCGATCCTGTTGACAACGGTGGCCAAAATCGGTGTTCCTGTAAGTACAACCCATACAATTACCGGTTCCATTATTGGTGTCGGGGCTGCTGAACGACTGCGCAGTGTAAGATGGACTGTAGCCAGCAAAATCGTCTATGCCTGGATTCTGACTCTTCCGGGAACAGCCATTATGAGCTATATTTTTTATCAGGTACTGAGGGTATTGGAAGGTTGACAGGCTGTTTGCGAGAAATCTCTTTCCGGCTGTTGCCTGCTCCTTTTTGTACTGCCGATGCGGAACGGAGTTCTTAAAAAATGTCTTTTTATGTAAGTTTTTCCGAAGTCAGGGACTTGTGTCAAACACAAGTCTTTTTTTATCTGATTTATTGCGGTTGAAGGTGGTTCATAAAAAAGACGCAAAATGAAAAAATATAGGAAGAAAGCTGTTTCATTTACTGCTTTTACATAAACATGGTATATTAAAAGGAAGCAAGGCATTAAAACCATTAAATCCCAGAACAAGGTTCTTGTTCCATTACAAGAGCGACTGGCGATGGATGAATACATACTGGAAGGGAGAAGTATATGATTTCAAAAAAGCAGGAAGAAACCGTAATGACACCGCTGCTATGGCACGAGGAAGTTTTGAAACGGAAAGACGATTTTTTGAAAGAGTTAAAACATCTGCTATCCATAGAAAGCGTTCTGGATGAATCTACCGCCTCTGTTTCAGCGCCATTTGGCAAAAAAATAGCTGAGGCACTGGATTATATGCTGGAGTTGGGAAAAAAAGACGGTTTTCAGACAAAAAATGTAGATGGTTATGCAGGTCATATTGAATATGGAGATGGTGAAGATATTATCGGTGTATTGTCCCATATCGACGTAGTTCCTCCGGGAGACGGCTGGACAACTCCGCCATTTTCGCCGGTAATTCGTGATGGCAAATTGTTTGCCAGGGGGGCCCTGGATGACAAGGGGCCAACAATGGCTGCCTACTTTGCTCTTAAAATTGTGAAAGAATTGGGACTTCCTCTCAAAAAACGCGTTCGCCTGATCGTGGGAGGAGATGAAGAATCCCGTTGGCGTTGCATGGCTCATTACTTTGAAAAGGAAACCATGCCTCTGATGGGATTCAGCCCAGATGCCGATTTTCCGATCATCAGCGCTGAAAAAGGTTTTTTTGATATCAAGGCTGTTGCTTTCAATCATGCAAAGGAGGCACCGGCTCACGGCTGGTCCCTTGTCAGGTTTAAATCAGGCAAACGTGTAAATATGGTGCCGGATTACGCGGAAGTGAAATTGGGTGGAGAAGGAGATGTGTTTGAGCTGAAGGAAAGAGTACAGGATTATTTGCTGACTCATCAGATTCGGGGCTATGCCGAAGAAGAAAATGACGGCGTGACGATTGTGATGGAAGGAAAAGCCCATCATGGCATGGATCCGGATAAAGGAGTCAACGCGGCACTGTCCATGGCCCGCTTCCTTGGCGAAATTCCGCTGGATCCGGAAGGATCAGCCTATATTGGCATGATTAATGATTTGTTGACTGACAGTTTTTTTGGGGAAAAACTGGGGATTGCCATGGAAGATGAGTTTATGGGACGCCTGACCGTCAATGCTGGCGTATTTGATTATGAACAGAATGGAAAACGCCTGGTTCGCCTCAATATCCGCTACCCCAAGGGTGGAGATGGCGATGAAATATTGCAGGCTGTGGAGAAGAAATTGTCCCGTTATCATATGAAAATTGTTGATGTTGACCATAAACCGATCCATTATGTCGATCAGGACCATACGCTGATTAAAACCCTGTCCAGGGTATATGAGGAGCAAACCGGCGAAAAGGCTGAACTGCTTGCTATTGGCGGTGGTACCTATGCCCGTGTTTTGGATACAGGAGTTGCCTTTGGCCCGCTGTTTCCGGGAAGTGTGGAGACTGCGCACCAACGTGACGAATTCATAGTTGTTGATGAACTGTTCAAAGCAACAGCAATTTATGCCCAGGCTATTTATGAACTGGCCAAATAAGATAACCCCTCACCAAGATCAGATTATCAACTTGGTGAGGGGTTATTTATTTCAAATGCAAATGGAACATTTCATAAATAAATGTATCGGTTCCGACATGGTCAGGAAGGGGTCGCCGAATGGTGACAGGTACATTTTCACGCAATAATGTGCGATGAATTGCTTTAAACTGGTTGGCGTCAAACAGCGGTGAGTTATAACCGTTCAAATTGTAGCGGGTACCGTCCTTGAAATAAATATGATATTGCAGGCGGAGCTTTTTTGTCATAAGCGTCAGTTGTTCCGGTTTGTAGTCAAGTTCAACATGGTCGATATCCTGCCACCGGTGGAAATGCATATCTTCAATCTGGAAAAAATAGCTGTATCCCATTCCCCGGGGAGTAACCAGCAAATAATTGTCAAAACTCAGGATAACGAGAATTCCGCCAGTCAGATAGAAAAAGGAAAACAGGAAAAAGTACCGTTTTAATTTGACCGGGCAGTTCCAGTTTTTTATAAAAGAAAGGATAAAAAGGATAACCGTGATTAAAAAGAAAAAGACAAAAGCATAGGCAAACGGTGTTCCCATCAGGTAAATCTGTTCGGGATTTTCATAATTTATCAGTTGCATATAGACAAACAATATCCAGAACAATCCTGCTATGATAAAAGCAAGCAGCAATGTCAAAGCCGTTTTTAGAAGTTTATGCAATGGAACATCCTCCACATCTTAAAGCTTGTCCCGATGAATCAGCGAACGCAAATAACCCAGAATTTCTTTTAATGCGGAAATGAGTTGATTGATATCCGTCTCCGTTGTATCTTTCCCGAAAGTAATACGAAGGCTCTGATAGGCTGTATCTTCACTTTTGCCCATCGCCATCAGAACATGGGAAGGGGCATGCTTTCCGGCGCTGCATGCCGAACCGCTGGAAACATAAATCTGTTTGCGGCTCAGTTCCAATAAGATTGCCTGTCCTTCTACTCCATGAAAGCTGAGATTCAGGTTGTTGGGCAATCGCTCTGTCGGGTGTCCGTTCAAATCAACCTGGCCGATCTCTTCTTTAATGCGCTGCCAGCAAAGATCACGTAACCGGCTCAGGCGTTTCTTTTCTGAAGCAACTTCCTGCGCAGCCAGATGAGCGGCCGTTCCAAACCCGATAATTGCCGGTGTATTCAAGGTCCCAGGACGCAATCCCCTCTCCTGTCCTCCGCCAAACAGGACAGGATCAATCCGTACGCCTTTTCTCACATACAGGGCGCCGATCCCTTTGGGGCCATAAATTTTATGCCCGCCAAATGTCATCAGATCGATGCCTGAATTTTGCACGGAAAGAGGGAGTTTTCCAAGGATTTGCATGGCATCCGTATGAAACAGAATGGGTGTTTCAGCAAGCAACTGGCCAATTTCGGTGACAGGTTGCAACGTTCCCACTTCATTATTGGCCGCCATAATGCTTACCAGAATGGTTTGGTCTGTCAGAGCGCTCTTAAGATTGCTGACGGAAACCTTTCCATGGGAATCAACGGGAAGATAGGTAACCTGGAATCCTTCCCTTTCCAATTGCTGACATACTTCCAGTACCGAAGGATGTTCAATGGAAGAGGTAATGATGTGATTGCCGCGGTGGCGATGTTTTCGGGCCGCTCCCAGGATTGCCAGATTATTGGCTTCACTACCGCTTCCGGTAAAAATGATTTCCCGGGATGATGAGGCGCCAATCGCCGCTGCAATTTGTTTGCGGGCCAACTCGATCGCTTCTTTGCTTCGTTGGCCGAAATCATGCAGACTTCCGGAGTTGGCGAATTCTGTCTGAAAAAAAGGAAGCATTGCCTCAAAGACTTCCGAACGTAACGGGGTTGTTGCTGCGTAATCCAGATAAATCGTTTTCATCGACAAAACCTCCGTTCCTTACAGCTTCTTCAACTATTATAACGAAAAAAAACGGATCCAAGCCCTTTTTTTTAATTTGCTTGAAATAAAAAGGAGAAAATTTGTGGTTGACATTCCTTTTTTTATTGAGAAAATAAAAATGAATAATTTGTTAAGATTTTGCGAAAGGAATCTTTAAATGATGAATCGAGTGGTTACCGACTATATTGTAGTAGGCAGTGGAATTGCAGGATTGACAACAGCGCTTTTTTTGGCCAAAACCGGAAAGGTCATCATATTGACAAAGGCACGGGAGGAAGAAAGCAATTCTTTCCTGGCCCAGGGCGGTATTGCTGCAGCGGTGGGAGAAAAAGATTCACCCGAACTCCATTTGCAAGATACGCTGCGGACAGGCGTTGACTTGTGTAATCCGGAGTCCGTCAACTTAATGGTCAAGATGGCTCCCCAAACCATTAAAATGCTGATCGATTGGGGAACTCCTTTTGACAAGAACGGGAACCAGTATGCACTTGCCAAGGAAGGAGCGCATTCCGTATCACGGATCCTGCGTGTACACGGCGATTCTACTGGTGCAGGAATAACCTCGACACTTCTTCAGAACGTAACCCGGCAACCAAATATTCAGGTAAAGACGCATACCACCGTAGCAGATCTGATTGTTGCCGACGGCGTCTGCCGGGGGGTTCTGGCATTTGATAAAAACCTGAATCAAACAGGTTATATGGCCCGTAAAGGGGTTGTACTTGCAACAGGGGGCTGCGGGCAGGTTTTCCGTTATACGACGAATGATCTGGTTGCAACCGGTGATGGATTTGCCATTGCGCATCGGGCCGGCGTGCGGTTGATGGATATGGAGTTTGTCCAGTTCCATCCAACAGCGCTTGCAGTGGAGGCCAATCCGATGTTCCTGATTTCCGAAGCCGTTCGGGGGGAAGGGGCCATACTGGTCAACGATTCGGGTGAGGCGTTCATGGAACGTTATCATGACTGGAAGGATCTGGCTCCCCGCGATGTCGTATCCAAAGCCATTTATGCAGAAATGCAGCAAGGCAGAAAAATCTATCTTGACGCCAGAAATATTGGTGAGCGTTTTAAAGACCGGTTTCCAACGATTTACGACGCTTGCGTAAAAGCGGGAATCAATCCCGTCCATGATCTGATTCCGGTTCGCCCGGCAGCCCACTTTATCATGGGAGGCATTCGCACCGATTCTTATGGAAGAACATCGATGCCCCGGCTGTTTGCCTGTGGGGAGGTTGCCTGCACAGGAGTTCACGGTGCCAATCGCCTGGCAAGCAATTCTCTGTTGGAAGGAGCGGTTTTTGCCCAACGCGTAGCTGCTCGATTATCTGCTTATGAAGATCAGTCCACGGAACTTGATTCTTCTCTGATCCTTGATATAGGCACCGAGATACCGGATGAAAAAGAAATCAAGGAGCAAATACGTCAGATTGTCTGGAATCATGCAGGAATTATTCGTTCATCCGAGGGATTGAAGGAAGGCCTTTCCCTGTTGAAACAATTGTCCGCCAAACTGTTACCGGGAATGTTTGAGTCCCGTAACATGTTAACAACTGCACAGTTAATCATGAAAGCAGCGTTATGGCGCGAGGAAAGCAGAGGCGGGCATTATCGCCATGATTACCCGGAAACAGTCCCGTCATGGGCTGGAAAACATAAAGTGATATAGGGAGATACAAAATGAACTGGATTAAATTGAAAGAATGGATTCGTGAAGTATTGAACGAAGATATTGGTGCCGGTGATCTGACGACAGAGGCCCTGGTGCCTAAAGATCATCAAAGCTCTTTTCTGTTTATGGCCAAACAAAAAGGAGTTATTGCCGGACTTCCGGTTGCTCAGGCAGTATTTCGGGAACTTGACCCGGAAATCAGGTGGGAGTTTTTTATTGATGAAGGGGATCGGGTGGAAAAAGGAACGGCTATTGCCCGGGTTACAGGTTCCACCCGGGCAATCCTGTCTGGCGAACGGGTCGCTCTCAATATTTTGCAGCGACTGTCAGGCATCGCTACGGTAACCAGGCAGCTGTCGGACAAGCTGGACGGGCTGTCTTGCCAGATTCTGGATACCCGAAAAACAACTCCTGGTCTGCGGCAGTTGGAAAAATATGCAGTAAGGATTGGCGGCGGAACCAACCACCGCCTTGGCCTGAGCCACAGTGTCATGATCAAAGACAATCATATTGCGATGGCCGGGAGTCTGGCCAAGGCAATTGAACTGGCTCGCAAACGGGTTGGACCTATGGTGAAAATTGAAGTAGAAGCGGATACACTGGATCAGGTACGTGAGATTTTAAAATATGACGTGGATGCCATTCTGCTTGACAATATGGATGTTGATACCTTGCGGGAAGCAGTCCGCCTGGTTGACGGCCGGGTTTTTACAGAAGCGTCAGGAGGCATTACGCCGGAAACGATACGCCCGATCGCCGAGACCGGAGTACAGGCCGTGTCGCTGGGGTGGATTACCCATTCGATCAAGTCGCTGGATATTAGCCTGGATTATGAGGAGGGAAGAAAAGGTTGACTAGTGAGGTAATCAACTATATTGATCAGGATTTGCCGGAAATTTACCGGGATATGCCTGGCGAGGAACTGGACAGACGAATTCTCCAGGCTAAAGAAAAACTGGGATCGGATCTGGTTATACTGGGGCACCACTATCAACGGGATGATGTGATCCAGTATGCGGACTACCGAGGGGATTCGTTGCGTTTGGCCAGGATAGGGGCTGCACAGAAAAAAGCAAAGTATATTGTTTTTTGCGGAGTTCATTTTATGGCTGAAACAGCAGACACGCTGGCAGAACCGGGACAAACCGTTTTTTTGCCGGATCTTCGTGCAGGTTGTTCCATGGCGGATATGGCAGATATTGAAGAAGTGGAAGAAGCCTGGGAAGCGATTCAGGATCAGTTTGGCGACACAGTGATTCCATTGACCTATGTCAATTCAACTGCAGAGATTAAAGCATTTGTAGGAAAGCATGGAGGAACCACCTGTACATCCTCCAATGCCCATGAAGTTCTGACATGGGCGTTTGCCCGGAAAAAACATGTTTTCTTTTTGCCTGACCAACATCTGGGACGCAATACAGCCTATTTCAAAATGGGCATTCCACTGGAAGAAATGGTGATTTGGGATCCGGTCAAGGGACAGTTTGAAGAAATACAGGGTTCTTTTGATTATGTCCGCATGATCTTGTGGAAAGGGTATTGTTCTGTTCATATGAAGTTTACTCCCGAACAGGTTCGGCGGGTTCGGGAGCGTGATCCGGAAATGAAAGTCATTGTTCATCCGGAATGCTCGTTTGACGTTGTAAAACTGGCAGATGACGCCGGTTCAACCGGTTACATTATCAAACGCATCGAAGAAGCACCGGCAGGCAGCCGCTGGGCTGTGGGAACAGAGATAAATCTGGTGCAGCGGTTGGCACAGGAACACCCTGAACAGCATATTGAACTGTTAAGCACAACCATGTGTCCATGTCTTACCATGAACCGGATCGACCGGCCTCATCTGTTGTGGACACTGGAAAGCATTATTGCAGGCAAACCGGTTCATGCCATTAAAGTGGATGATGAAACCAAGCATTGGTCGAAGGTAGCTCTGGACCGTATGCTGACCATCAAATAAACCGAAAAAGGAGAAGCGCTTTTTGTCAGGGTGCTTCTCCTTCATTTATGGCCAAATGTACTGCATCTTTATGGATAAATCCGGTTCGTCCGTCTTTCAGCTTAATAATAAGCCACTCGCCATTGGTACCGATTTTTTCAAGTTGCGTATCCCGGGCTGCCCGCTTGATGACAGCTGCATGCCGGGAAGGAGCATTCCGGATTTTTGCAAGGAAAACATTGGTTGTGACCAGCTTTGAATCCGGTTTTCTGTATTTATCTTTCTCAGCGGCACTTTTGTGGACATAAGCGATAAAGCCACTGGACAGCTGAACCCGGTACCAGCTCCGGTTTTCTCCCGTCAGGATCAGCTCGGTTCCCTTTTTGGCTCTTTGTACAATGGGTGCTGCCAATGACGGATTGGAACGTATGTTTGTTAGTGGCCCGGTAAGTTTAAGATAGCCTGCGGCCTGGGCAAACCGATTGGGTGTTACGACACCGGAATTATAGACAACAGTAGATTCGTGGATAAATCCGGTTTTACCGTCAGGGGTCTCAATTTGATACCATTCCTTGATAAAACCGGTCATTTCGAGGATTGTTCCGGTTTCAGCCTGTTGAATGATAAAGGCCCCCAGTGACGGGCCTGTACGGATATTTGCCAGGTTGACTGTTACTCGCAGTTGTCCTCTGAGTGGCTGAACTGTAAATGAAGGATCACCATTCCATTTTCCGGTTGATTTTCCGCTGTGTATCCATATGGGTGTTCCTTCGGGAATGATTTTAAACAGATAATGGATATCATTATTTTTCATCCGTATACATCCGCTGGAAATAGGACGACCAATACTTTCCGGTTCGTTTGTCCCGTGAATTCCGTAAGTGCGCCCGTTGTCACCGTTCACACTGAACCCCAGCCATTTGTCGCCCAAGGGGTTTTGCGGGCTGCCACCTGGTATGTCTTTCCATCCCGGCTTGTTGATTTTTACCGCTATTACAAAAGTTCCTTCCGGAGTCAATTCATCATCGGGACTGACGGCTACTGAATAGATCTTTTGCAATAAGCCCTCTTTGTACAAGTACAGCTTGTTGGTCGATTTGTTGATTTCGATCTGGTAATTTGTGGAGGCTTTGACGGTTCCAAAATAAGTTCCAAAGACCAGAACAATGGCCAGAATGGATGTAAAAACCCATTTCCAGTGTTTCACCTTTTTATGATCCCTCCTGATAGCAGGGTTTCACCTCACTTTGGTTCAGTTGTCATGGATTTCCGAAGAATATGGAAATAAATATTCGTACCTTTAGAAAATGAAGTGGTTGTTTTTACTATACAGCAAAAACAAGGCAAGACTCCGGGATGATTTTTACCATTATTTGAAATCCCGGACATGAAAAACACATTGTTTGCAAGGCTTTGAGAACGTTGATAAAGATTGAAAAAGCGAGACATCCCGACAAATCCAGGTATTGTCAAACTGCCTGCAAGCAGGTGGTTTTGGGAAAACAAAAAGAACCCCCTGAAATTCAGGGCGTTCTTTTATCTTGCTTTCCGTTAATTGACAACACAGGTCTCATGAATATAAGCTGTAGAGCCGTTTTTCAGCTGTATCCGGTAAAAATCTCCCGTTTTACCGGTCTTATTCAGGATCATACCATGGGGAACCCGTTGCAAGACAGCAGAAGACAGGGATGGATTTGCCCGGATATGAGCTAAGTATTCGTTAACAACAATGGATTCATTGTTTGGAGAATCCGTTTTATGGAAATTTCCCCGAATATAGGCCTGGTGGACAAAGGCTGTCCGACCGTCCTTGAGTCGGACTTGTACCCAATCCTGTACGATTCCTGTCACCGTCAGCCGGGTGCCTTTATTTAACTGGGTGATGACAAATGAACCCAATGACGGACCTGTACGGGCATTTACCTTGTCGCCCGTGATGATACCGGTTCCGGATGCCGGTTGCAATCCCTGTTTGGGATCTCCCCGCCACTGGTTGTTGCTTTTTCCGTTGTGGATCCAGACCGGTGCCCCTTCAGGGACCAGTTGGGACAATTCGATAACATCCTTGTTGTGCATCCGCACACATCCGCTGGAGGCATGTTTTCCGATGGATTCCGGTTGATTGGTACCGTGGATTCCATAAGTTCTTCCCCGGTCTCCGTTGACGGTCAAACCAATCCAGCGTTCCCCCAGCGGATTGTCCGGATGGCCTCCGGGGATATTTTTCCAGCCAGGCTTGTTAATTTTGACCGCAACTGGAAATGTTCCTTCCGGAGTCAGTTCCGAAGAGCGTCCGGTAGCCACACTGTAAACTTTTTTTACTTTACCTCCATCATAGAGATAAAGCTTGTTCGTACTCTTGTTTACTTCAATTTTGATATCCTGCGGGGCAGCATGGGAAACTGGTGCAGGAATCAACAGCATAACCAATGTAAAGGAAAAAGCCAAAATAAAAAAAGAAAACCAGTTTAGGCGAATCAACAGATTCCCTCCCTTCTAAAAATTGAAAAACAGAAATCAATCTCCTTCTATTTTGATAATACTGGATTTTACAGTTCTTGTGAAGAAAAGTTCTTGCCAAAAACTTGATACAACAACGCTGACTTTTCCAAAGAGAAAAACAAACTTGATGGAAATCTCTTGCGGGAATAAATTTGCTTTATTACAATGAAGCGAAAGATCATGCGTTTTTATGGAGGCGGTATTTGTGTATAAAACAGTTTTGTTTGATGTAGATGGGGTTTTTTTAAGTGAGGAGCGTTGTTTTGACGCATCAGCATTGTCGGTATGGGAACTGCTGTATGCCCCGCACTTTTTGGGACTGGATGAAAAAAAGCATGTTATCCAGCCGTCAGAAGAAAGGATCCGTGCCGTTCGCGAACAGGTATTTGTAAAAGATCAGGTATTGGACTGGATGAAGGAAAGAGGACTTAATTCAAATTGGGATATGGTTTTTCTTACCTTTTCGGGACAACTGCTGTTGTTGCTCAAGGAGTTGTACCAGGATCAGCCCGCACTTGTAAAGAAGTTCCTTTCTGAACCGGTAACAGAGACCTCCTTGCAGGCTATCAAAAAAGGGGCAACCGGATTCAAACCCCGATTTGACCGGTTTGTTTCGCTTTTTTCGGGACAGGAGCAGTTAAACAAGCACGAATTGCTCGTTTATTTCAACAAGTTGGCCGAAGACTGGTTTGGTCTGCCGGTTACACAGTTTTCCCGAAAATCACCGCTGTGGGAATTGGGTTATTCGGTTTATCAGGAATGGTATTTGGGAGAACGTCTTTATAGAAAGACCGAAGGGAAATCAGCCCGGCAACATGGAAAAACCGGATTTCTGGAAAATGAAATTGCCCTGGCTGATCCGGCTTTGATTGAACAATTGCTCATCACGCTGAAAGAAAAAGGAGTACAAGTGGGCATTGGAACCGGTCGCACCTTTCTGGAGACACAGGTTCCTTTTCAGTCATTTGGCTGGTTTTCCCTGCTGGATGAAAAACATATCGCCACAGCTACCGATGTGATTGCGGCAGAGAAAGCTTATCCGGAGCAGGCACCGCTTGGAAAACCGGAACCCTTTACGTATATCAGGGCATTTTTGGGAAAAGATGTACCATTAGAGGAATGTTTGGCACATCCTTTGCCACTGGCCAATGGAAACGAGATCCTGGTAGTGGGCGATTCTGTTGCCGATTTGTTGGCCGCCCGAAAAATGGGATGCAATTTTGCCGCTACATTGACAGGACTGACAGGGGAAAAAGCCAGGGCCAAGTTTGAAGAGTTGGGAGCGGATTATATTTTGCAGGATATTACCGAACTCATTGCCATTTTTTCAAAAGTCTCGGTTGACGGATGACTTTCACTCCGACATAATAAATATAGATGTTTGTTTTGTATACTAAGTTTGGTTAATCAAAGCTTGAGGATGAAAATACTTAAACAATACTGCAGGAGGGTAAACAATGGCAAGATTTGAATTACCGCCACTTCCATATGCAACAGATGCTTTGGAACCCCATTTTGATGCAATGACAATGGAGATTCACCATGACCGCCACCATGCAACTTATGTGAACAATCTGAATGCGGCCATTGAGGGGCTGGAAATTGGAGACAAAAATGTGGAAGAACTGATTTCCGATTTGTCATCCTTGCCGGAAAATGTTCGTACCGCAGTTCGCAATAATGGAGGAGGTCATGCAAACCACTCCCTGTTCTGGCAAGTGCTCAGTCCAAATGGCGGAGGCACTCCCACAGGAGAAGTAGCTGAAGCCATCAATTCAGAATTCGGGAGCTTTGAAGCGTTTAAGGAGAAATTTAGCACAGCCGCAGTAAAACGTTTTGGAAGCGGATGGGCATGGCTGGTTGTGAAAAATGGAAAATTGGAAGTTACCAGCACTCCCAACCAGGACAGCCCGTTAATGGAAGGGGCAACCCCGATCCTGGGTCTGGATGTCTGGGAGCATGCCTATTACCTGAAGTACCAGAACAAACGTCCTGACTATGTAAAAGCTTTCTGGAACATTGTAAACTGGGATGAAGTAAACAGACGTTATCTTGCTGCGCGCGGATAAACATAAGAATGAAATGCCCTCTGCTGAGGGCGTTTTTTGTGCCTTTATATCTTTGCGAGCGAGTAAACTTCCAGTTTTCAGCTATGGGGATGAGTGTGAGGATCAGGCAAGGGATATGTCCGAATGTGGTGTTCATAATCCATTAATGCAGTTGGAAATATTTTGCATGAAGGAATAAAATTAACCAACGGGGGCCACGGTTTGAGCATGGCTGTTTCTCCCGGTTGAGGGAGATGATTCAAGAATTTCCAGCCTTTATGCATGGGAAGTGGCCCTTTTAGGATATTTTTCAGAAGGATTATTTAAAAACACAAAAAAACGATAAAATATAAAAAATTGAAGCAAATTGTTGAGTTTGTATTATGGTAAATGTTACAATTATTCTGAGAAATAGTGCTTTGTGGAAAAGCTACAGGAATGACATGTAAATAATATTGAAAACTTGATAAGTTAAAGCTTTGGAAAGTTCTTATATTAGGCTTCTGCATAATAATTCTTGTCTATAGATGAAAATAATACTCTGATCTGTTTTCTTTTTATCAAATTTTTTACTGATTTGATCGGATTAGTGATACTTTCAAGTAAATTTTTTCTTTTATTTATAATTATGTATATAGTAGAGTTTTAAGTTTTCGAGAATATTCAGGAAGGAGTGGGAATTATGCCCAGAGAAATTCTGAGGAATGGTAAAAATGCTGATTTGTGGAAGCGGTCAACAAAAGAAGAGACCTCCTTTATTAATCCGGTTGATAAAGTGAGGTTTAAAGAAATTCTACGGCGACCTCGATCAGAGGATTATATGGAAGTAGTCAAAACGATTGACTTGGTTGATAAAAACGATCACAAAGTGTTTGAAAAGTTGAAAGTGCAGGTTCAGAAAGAATTTGAAGAGATCCCCGTTTTCAATTTTTTTATTGGAATTGTTGCTCCTTGCTATTTGGGAGATCCTTATGAAGTCCATACAATTGATTGGAATGGTTCCATTTTAAAACATTACAAAAAAGGAGAGCCGATGCCGGGAAAACTGGAGCAGGCAAGAAACCTGGCAATACATGGAAGTTATGTATTGATCGAGGTTTACCAGGATTCTATGCGTGCAGTGAAGCCTAACGGTGAAGTGTCTGTCGTGGGAGGGTCAGAATGAGCAAGCAGGAAAGTCTCCAATTGGCGGAGATCCGTTTAGTTCGGATTCGTCAGGAACGGCTAGAAAAGTATCAACATTATGATCAACTCCGAAGAACAGCAACGGGTATTCTGCAAGCATTGGATTTGGGAATGATCCGTGCAGAAATTTTTCGTAAAGTTACTGAGGAGTTAATGATCAACATTCCCAAATTTTGGTTGGCTCCCGCGGCGGTTGCATTGGTCAGTTGGGTTAATGATCAAAAAGAGCTTGCTCAAAAGGCATTGAATGAGGCGCTTCGAAGAGACGAAAAGAAGACGGCGCTTTTTTTTGCATTGATTAGTCGTCGATATGACCGTGTACAAGCG
>JBAVDL010000313.1:0-37602 GCA_049587175.1 Thermoactinomyces sp. | reverse complement strand
ATCTTATCCATTACAATAGATTTGAACAGTTGCAAATTTACTAACATCGTGGGGGGTAATGCCGATGTTAAGGAACCAGGTATTGATTGAACTGACAGACCGATATGGAGCCAACAACTACCATCCGCTGCCGATTGTTGTTTCCAGGGCAGAAGGAATCTGGATGGAAGATGCCGATGGCAATCGGTACATGGATATGTTAAGTGCCTATTCAGCAATGAATCACGGTCATCGCCATCCGCGTCTTATCCAGGCATTAAAAGATCAGGCAGAGAAAGTTACACTTACTTCCCGGGCCTTTCATAACGATCAA
Organism: Thermoactinomyces sp.; assembly: GCA_049587175.1. Taxonomy (GTDB): domain Bacteria; phylum Bacillota; class Bacilli; order Thermoactinomycetales; family Thermoactinomycetaceae; genus Thermoactinomyces. Next base: position 37,289 of record JBAVDL010000313.1, on the reverse strand, counting down.
TTAGGTTTCTTTTATGAAAAAGTGGCCAAATTGACCGGCAAAGAAATGGTATTACCCATGAATACAGGTGCTGAAGCGGTCGAAACAGCTATAAAAGCGGTGCGGCGCTGGGCAACCGATGTTAAAAAAATTCCGGAGAATCAGGCTGAAATCATTGTCTGCAAAGAAAACTTCCACGGACGAACCATTACCGCTGTTTCCATGTCATCCAATGAAGAATACAAACGCGGCTTTGGCCCACTAACCCCCGGTTTCAAGATTATTCCATACGGAGATGTTAAAGCGCTTACAAGAGCAATCACACCAAATACCGCGGCTTTCCTTCTGGAACCGGTCCAGGGAGAAGCCGGCGTTATTGTCCCGCCAGACGGCTATTTGAAAGAAGCATATGAAATTTGCAAACAGAATAATGTTCTGTTTGCTGCTGATGAAATTCAGACCGGTTTTGGCCGGACAGGGCAACTTTTTGCCTGTGACTGGGAAAATGTAAAACCGGATATATACATTTTGGGAAAAGCACTGGGCGGTGGTGTCATGCCCATCTCTGCTGTAGCAGCTGACCGGGAAATCCTTGGCGTATTTGAACCCGGTTCCCATGGCTCCACCTTCGGGGGAAATCCGCTGGCTTGCGCTGTCGCCATTGCGGCACTTGATGTCTTGCTGGAAGAGGAACTGCCAAAGCGGTCACGTGAGCTTGGGGAATATTTTATCAGCAAACTCCGCGAACTGAATCATCCCGCCATCAAGGAGATCCGCGGCAAAGGCCTCTTTATCGGAATGGAACTTTTCGAACCGGCACGCCCCTATTGTGAAGCCCTGATGAAAGAAGGACTCCTGTGCAAGGAAACGCACGAAAACACCATCCGTTTTGCCCCACCCTTGATCATCACCAGGGAGGAACTGGATATGGCCCTGGAAAAGGTTGCCAGGGTTTTCAGCAATTAATCATGTTTTCTAAAGCGGCATCTGAGGTCAACCAGATACCGCTTTTCCATTATGACAGGGTAATCTGCTCTCTAAACTGATCCAGGGTTTTTTCCCCGATTCCCGGAACCTTTGCTATTTCATCCACCGTTGAAAAAGGCCCGTTTTCTTCACGATAGCGCACAATGGCCTGTGCTTTTTTGGGACCGATCCCGTCAAGCTGTTCCAACTCTTCTGCCGTCGCGGTATTCACATTGATTTTGCCCGGCTCACTGCCATCAGCGGAAGTTCCCTGATTCCAGGCAATATTCGTTGTTTGCTCCCCTTTTTTGGCAATATAGACCACTTTTCCATCCGCCAGGCGTTCAGCCAGGTTCACCTTCAGCAAATCGGCTTCCGGCAGTGTTCCTCCTGCCATCCTGATTGCGTCATAAACACGGGAATCCTTGTCAAGCCGGTATATTCCCGGTTTTTTAACAGCACCTTTGACGTCCACCACCACCCATTTCTCTTCCCCGGAAGAAAGAGACGGGTTCGGTGCTTTCTGCTCCGATACAGGCTGATAAGGAGTTAATGGCGTTTCGGAAGCTTCCGCCGGTTTTCCCTGCTTCCACAGGAAGTAAAAACAGATAAGAAGAGCCAATCCCAATCCTGCTGAAACAAGGACCAGTTTCTTTTCAAGCGACGTCAAATCCCATTCAAACCGAACCATTTCTTCCATCCTTTCCCAGTCGGCGAAATATCCATTATTTAACAAATATTTCCGTAAACCTGTCAAAAATCCTCTTTTTATCATTGATAAAAAAACCAGCTGTTCAAAGCGGGCCAGATTGTATAAATAACCTTGCAGGCAAACCATTTTCAGGACTCTGTTCCATTTTCAGATGACCTCTTTTTGTTTCCACGTGATTTTTCCAGGATCCGGATTGTTCCCTGTCCGCCATCCACCACAACCCGATCACCTGTGGCAAGTCTTGTTGTGGCATTTCCGCACCCGATTACAGCCGGAATCCCCATTTCTCTTGCCACAATGGCAGCGTGGGACAAGGGAGCACCTATATCCGTTACGATTGCGGAAGCTTTGGGGAAAAGCGGAGTCCAGCCGATATTGGTTGAGGCTGTCACCAGGATTTCCCCTGGTTGCAACAAATCTCCATCCTCCGGTCTGTCCAGAACCCTCACCATTCCTTCTGCCTTGCCGGCTGAACCGGCAAAACCGGTCAACAAACTGCCATCATCCGGAGTGGTGTGATCGGGCATGGAAGCATCATAAACATCAAGCCTTCTGTCCGGATCTTTTATCCAGCTGAATGGATCAAACCGCCCGCGAATCACCGTCGGAAAAGGAGGCAGTCTCCTGTATTTTTCATAATTCTCTTTTCTTGCCCGGATCTGCTTCAAGGCCGGTTCTGTCCCGGACAAAAGCCCGACAACTTCATGAATATAAAGAAAAAAGATATCATCCCCCAGCCCTGACAACTCTCCGGCTCTGCGTGCAAATGCCCTGTTGATTCTGAATGCCCGGGTAAACTCCGATCGGGCTGCTTCCCTTGAGCTTGCAGCTTTTGAGGCTCTTTGCAACTGTTTTTCCAGCCATTTCATCCTGTCTGGATAACGTTTCCGGAACCGGTTCAGGGCAGCCTTATACCGGGCATGTTGTTTCCTGAGCATTTCCTCCACGTCAAGACCGGAATTTTCAAAATCAGCCAATTGCTTTTCAATCCATGCATCATCCTCAGCAGGATCCGGCATGGACAACTCCAGTTCATGCGGACCGCGGTGTCCATAGCGGGTTATATACTCCTCTTTGCTCATTTCCCCTTTGCTGATTTTACTAAGACTGGCAACCGGCCCAAGACTGGCGAGTCCGGAAGTACCTCCCAGATTGGACAACAGCAGGTTGCTGTCCTCTTCTCCAACAAGTTTTTCCAGGCGTTTTTTAATCCTTAAATAGTTGATGGTTCTGCTGCTCCCCGCCCCGTGCATCCACCAGGCCTCAAGCATAAATGGCTTCAGTTCGTCTTTCCACAAATCCAGTAACGCTTTTCTGGTTCCCGCCTTTTTTATTTTTTCCGCCAGCTCTTTGCATTGCTTTGCATTATTTTGCAGTTTTTCAGTCATGTTTTTGGAAGATCGGGCCATTTTCCATGCAACCATGAACATTTTAGGCAAGATTTCCCTGAACAAATCGGCATATGAGAAGGGATAGACAGGATAATCTGTTTTTTCCGGAACTTGTCCAAAAAAGGTGCCTGACAATTTCAAGGCAGACTTCATCTTGATGCCAAACAGGGTGTATGCCGAAACCCTCCGGCTTAAATTGGTATAGATTCTCCCGCAAATATTGCCCGACCAAACATAATAGCCCCGGTTAAACGTTGTTTCCTGGTCAAGTATTCTGATCAGGCTCCACGTAAACGGGGTAACCACATCAGGAACCGCTTCGCCAACATTGGTATTTACCCACAGCTCGTCGCCTGTCAGCGAGTCATTGATCTCATATCTGTCCAGATTGCCCGGACTCAGGGTAGTAATTGGCCTGGCCTGGAGCAAAACCAGCTTTTTGTCTGCTACAGCCCATTCCAGATCCTGGGGAAGCCCCAGTCTCTTTTCAAGGCTGGCCGCATAGCGGTACAGTTTCCGGGAATACTTTTTCAACTCGGCCGGGCCCTGATACGTTCCCCCCGGCCTGCCCAATTTAAATTCAACCGGATTGGCTTCACCTGATACCAATTGTTCACCCAAGCCGTGTACATAGTTGCCAATCATGTTTTGGCGGCTTCCCGTAATCGGATCTGCCGTAAACAACACACCGGAAATCTCCGGTTGCACCATCAATTGAACAATCACGGCAAGCTGATGCAATTCATCCATTCCTTGCACAAAACTGTACACTTTTACCCGTTCGGATTTTCCTGATTGAAAAACCGTATAAACGGCATCCAGAACTTCTTCATCTGTCTTCACATCCAGAACGGTTTCAAATTCCCCGGCAAAGGATGCTCTGGCTGAATCCTCGCTTAACGCAGACGATCTTACCGCAAATCGGGCATGTTCTTTCTGCTTTCTCAATTTGCTCAAGCCCGCCCTGATTTCGTCAATCGTCGCTTCAGCCAGTTTTTCGTTTTGAAAGGCTGCGGGAAGAATAATAAATCCGTCGGGCACAGGATATCCTTCCTGAACCATTTTTGCCAGCATCTTTCCTTTGCCGCCGGCCAAATCCCGAAGATCTCCCCTCAACTCTCTAAAGGTGATAACGGTCTGTTTCATGCCAACTCTCCCTTTGGTTCTGGATTCCATAGCGTACCATGGCAAGAAAGGAATTTCGCTCATCGAGAAAATGTTGGAAATACGACTCATTCAATATATCGTCTTCTGTCGCTTCGGAAATATATTTGCGGTCAAAATCATCCAGTACCATCATAACAAGCCGGAATGCCTTTTCCCGGTCCACTCCGTTTTTCAGGGGAACTTTTTGAAACAGGTCTTCCCACAATTTGTGCAAGCCTGTTTGCAATTGACTGTATCTTTCTGCCACCTCTTCGGCTACAGCTTCTGGCGTCTCAATAAGGGCCTCCTTTAAAATCCGGTAAGCATCCGGTTTTTTTTGGAAAAAACGAAATTTCAGCCGGCTGAACTTCTCCCTGGCCTCGAAAAAGTCCTGACAGCCGGACAGATTTGCTCCCTCCAATTCCTGCCTGCCTTTTGCCAGGCTTCGATCAACCACCTCCAGATACAATTCTTTCTTGTTCCTGAAATGATGAAACAACAGCGCCCTGGAAACCCCCGCCGCCTTTGCCAACATGACAGTTGAAGTTTTTTCATAACCATGGTGCGCAAAAACATGAAGGCACATCTCCAGAATTTGATCTTTGTCATAAAGTTTTGCAGGCATCCAATCCTACTCCTTTTTTGCTGACTACAGTGTCAATAAAATAGCATATACTGACATCCCTGTCAACAAAAAATAAAGTCGGTTGCCAAATCTTAACCCGACCAGGTCTTTTCCGGTTTTCGGGAATAAAACAAACCCCGCCGGAAATCGGCGGGGTTTGTTTGTCATTTCGCTACGATATTTACGAGCTTGCCTGGCACGACAATAACCTTGCGTATTGTTTTTCCATCAATCCAGGCCTGGACACGTTCACTGGCCAATGCCTGTTTCTCGATTTCCTCACGGGAAGCATTGGCGGATACTACCAGCCGCTCACGTACTTTTCCATTTACCTGAAGCGCTACTTCCACTTCATCCATGACAAGGGCGGACTCATCATAGGTTGGCCACTCGACCAGATGCACACTGCCTTCTTTCCCCATGAATTGCCACAGTTCTTCTGTAATGTGGGGAACAAAAGGAGCCAGCAAAACAACCAGTGTTTCAAGGGCCTCCCTGTAAATGGCCCGGTCCGCGTTTTTATCAAACTGATACAAGCCATTGACCAGTTCCATGATGGCACTGACAGCGGTGTTGAAATGATTTCGCTCCCCGATTTCGCTGGTAACCTTTTTGATCGTTTGATGCAAGAGACGGCGAAGTTCCTTGGACTCTCCCGTCACTTCGGAAGGAGAATCAAAGTCTTGCCTGAACAATTCCCCGTTTTGTACAATCAGGCGCCAGACCCGGTTCAGGAAGCGGTGGCTTCCCTCGACACCTGCATCGCTCCAGTCAAGATCCCGATCTGGCGGAGCGGCAAACAGGATAAAGAGACGGGCTGTATCTGCTCCGTACTTTTCGATGATTTCCAGCGGGCTGACGACATTTCCCTTGGATTTGGACATTTTGGCACCGTCTTTCAGCACCATTCCCTGGGTAAGCAGGCTTTCAAACGGTTCATCCACTGAAAGCATTCCAGCGTCATAAAGCACTTTTGTAAAGAAACGGGAATAGAGCAGATGCAGAACGGCATGCTCAATACCGCCGATATATTCATCAACAGCCATCCAGTGATCAGCCCGGTCTTTGGAAAAAGGAAGATCCTCATTCTGCGAATCGGTATAACGCAGGAAATACCATGAAGAGTCAACAAAAGTATCCATCGTATCCGTTTCCCGCCGTGCAGCCTTTCCACATTTTGGACATGTTGTATGCACAAAGCTTTCGGAAGTGGAAAGCGGGTTGCTCTTGCCATCAAACACAACGTCCTCTGGCAAGACTACCGGCAAATCTTCCTTGGGCACCGGAACCGTTCCACACTCATCACAATAAATTATCGGAATCGGTGTTCCCCAGTAACGCTGGCGGGAAATGAGCCAGTCCCGCAAACGGTAATTGACACTCCATTTGCCCAACCCTTGTTCAGCAAGATAGTTGGCAATTTCCCGAATTGCTTTCCGGTTGTTCATTCCATCAAACTGACCGGAAGAGAACAGCACACCTTCTCCGGTATATGCTTCTGTTAAAGGCTGCTTCAGTTCCTGGTCGAGCGGGCGGATTACCGGCCTGATGGGGAGATCATATTTTGTTGCAAATTGAAAGTCCCGTTCATCATGGGCAGGAACACCCATGACCGCACCTGTTCCATAATCCATCAATACATAGTTGGCCACCCAGATCGGGATCAATTCACCAGTCAATGGATGCCTTGCATACGCACCTGTCGGATATCCCACTTTTTCCGCATCAGTTGACGTGCGTTCAATTTCAGACTGTTTCCGCATCTGATTGACAAAGTCAAGAATCGTCTCCTCGTTTTCTTTCCCTTTTACCAGTCTGGGAACCAGAGGATGTTCGGGAGCTACAACCAAATAGCTTACACCGTATAACGTATCAGGGCGGGTAGTAAACACGGCAATCTGTTCATCCTGCAATTCCGGCACTGTAAAGACCACATGTGCTCCTTCACTGCGACCAATCCAGTTTCTCTGCATGGTTTTAACCCGTTCCGGCCATTTTGGCAAACGATCCAGACCTTCCAGCAAACGCTCTGCATAATCTGTAATGCGGAAAAACCACTGTTCCAACTCTTTCTTGGTCACTTCCGAATCACAGCGCCAACATTTGCCCTCTTCCACCTGTTCATTGGCCAAAACGGTATTGCAGGAAGGGCACCAGTTCACAAAGGCTTTTTTGCGGTAAGCCAGTCCCCGCTCATAAAAAAGAAGGAACAGCCACTGGTTGAATTTGTAATAATCCGGCAAACAGGTGCCCACATAACGGTCCCAGTCATAGGAAACGCCAAGCAGTTTTTGTTCCTGGCCAATGCGTTCCATGTTGTTCAGAGTCCATTCACGCGGATTGACTCCGCGTTTGATTGCAGCATTCTCAGCAGGAAGCCCAAACGCATCCGCACCCATTGGGTGAAGAACATTATACCCGTTCATACGGCGGAACCGGGCCACCACATCACCAATTGAATAAACGCGCACATGGCCCATATGCAAGCCTTCACCCGATGGATAGGGAAACTGTTCCAATGTATAATATTTTGGCCTTCCCGGATTTTCTACAGTCTGATAAAGTTTTGAATTCCTCCAATGAGCTTGCCACTTGCTCTCGATCTCTTTTGGAGAGTACGGTTTCATATCTTTCTCCTCCATAAATCTTAAGTTAATCCCGTTAAAAAAACCTCCCACCCCCAGCATCAACGGCTAGGGACGAGAGGTTGTTTCCAGATTCCCGCGGTACCACCCTAATTAGTGTTCTTGCCGAACACTCACTTGAAGATCCGGTAACGGGGATAAACCGCCAAAAAGTACTTACCGTGTGTTCCCTTTTGGAGCGATGAGGCGAGTTCATTTGGCTTCCGGGTTGACTTGCACCATCCGTCAACTCTCTGTTCCGGAAGGAGACAAATTACTATTCCCCATCATGACTTTTTTACTGAAAAGTTGTTGGTTAACATTATATGAAATTGAACAAACAGATGTCAATATTTTTTATCATATATCCTGTACCAGGTTGCCTGTTTTTAAACCCCCCGGATTTTCCGGCCAATGAAAGCAAATTCCGCACATACCTCAATTGAAAGGTCCTGATGTTTCAAATGCATCAATTCCCCTTGATCATCCTGGTTAAAATACTTGCCAAAAAAGTAATTACCGAGCCAATGATCCCGAACATTATTGATGACAATATAAACCACGAAATAAAAATACTGAAGATGTACAAAATGTCTGCTTCTCCTGTGTTTATATCAATAAATGTTCCTTGCGGATTGTGTTGAAAACCAATAAACAAAACAATGGAAGCTGCAACCAGGCCCAGACCAAGTGAAATATACAGGACTTTCAGATAGCGTTTCATTCCTTCCCCTCCTACTTCCAGGGCTGTGATTTATATACAGCGGCAACACGTGCTCCGTAATCATTTACAGTGGTTGCATTAATATTATTGTATAGAGTTGCGATCTGCGAAACAGAAGCGTCTTCTGGAAGATTGGCTTGTATTGATTTAATCATCAAAGCTCCATCAAATCCCCTGAATCTGTTTGTCTCCTTGAAACATACAACCCCAAGCCCTTTTTCTGTAAAAAAAGCTTGGGGTTTGTCATCAAAATTTACTGGACATTTATCTGCCTGGCATCGCCCCACAAGCGCTCCAAGCCGTAGAATTCCCGTTCATCTTTGTGGAAAACATGGACAACCACATCGCCGAGATCAATGAGAACCCAACGGGCATCCCGGTACCCTTCGATCCCTTTTAAATCAATGTTTGATTCTGCAACTTTATCCTTGATCGCTGTAACAATTGCCTGGACCTGTGTTTGGGAATTTCCATGGCAGATCACAAAATAATCTGCAAAAACGGATAATCCGCGAATATCCAGAATCACTACGTCCTGGGCTTTTTTCTCCTCGGCAGCGGTGGCTGCCAACTGGGCGATTTCCACTACTTTCAAATAGACTCCTCCCTTGAATCCTTTTGAGTAACCCGATCCAGCAGATCATTGCGGGCATCGAGCGTAAGCGGGTAAATCTTTTGGGACTGATTGATCAGAAAGACAATGGTATTATCCAATGCCTTGAGTACAGCCAGATCCAGACTGTTTTCTGCAATCCGCCGCACTTCCTCCACTTCCGGAAAGCGGCGCCCCGGCTCAATATAATCTGCCAGAAAAATAATCTTCTCCAGCTTCGACATGCCTGGACGGCCTGAAGTATGATATCGGATGGCATTTAGAATCGTCTCATCCCTGATTCCAAATTTTTTACAGGCCACTGCCGCTCCTACAGGGGCATGCCACAATTCCTTGTTATAACTTAGAAGTTCCTCCGGCAGGTGTTCCTGTTTTATCCAATAAACAAGGTCCTGTTCAGACCAGAATTTGCAATAGTCATGCAAAATCGCAGCGATTTCTGTTTTATGCCCGTCCACTCCCTCATGCTCAGCCAATCGGACTGCCGTTTCGACTACCCTGAGTGTATGCTCCCACCTTGATCGCGGCAGCATCTTTTCTGTAGCTTGCTTTAATTCCTCAAGATCCATACAATCCTTGCTCCTTTATATATTGATAAACCGCATCGGGGACAAGGTAGCGAATGGTTTTTCCCAGCATAAGGCGCCTGCGGATCTCGCTTGAAGAAACATTTGTCTCAATCGCATCAGGAATCCATACCAGTCGTTTCCTGACATAATCCGGAACATGTTCCTGATCAGTTCCAGGACGTCCAAGGCCAATCACCTGGACATTTTGTAGGATTTTCTTTATTTTATACCATTTCGGTAAATCTTTCACCATATCTGCCCCAACCAGCAGAAAAAATTCAATATTTGGGTATTTATTTTTTAACTCTTCAATGGTATCAACCGTATAGGAAGGGCCTGAACGCCTCAACTCGATCAGGCATAACCGGAACCGGGGATGTTCCGAAATGGCAAGCTCAACCATTTTCTTTCGATCTTCTGCCTGAGTAACCGTTTTTCCCTGTTTGTGAGGAGGCTCTGCTGCGGGGATAAACCAGATCTCGTCCAGAGAAGCCATATCCATTGCCTGTTCAGCCAGCAGCAAATGTCCATAGTGTATCGGGTCAAAGGTACCGCCAAAAATCCCCACCCTCATATTGACTCATCCTTCTTCTACGTATCTTTTAAGGAATCGGACAGAACCTGCTTCATCAAGGAAACCGGAGCCTTTTTCCCCGTCCATTTTTCAAAGGCAATTGCCGCCTGATACACAAGCATACCCAGGCCGGACTGAATACGGGCCCCGCGATCTCTTGCTCCTCTGAGTAATGCAGTTTCCTGCGGGTGGTAAATCAGGTCGCTCACATATTGCCCGCGCCTGATCCAATCCACCGGAACAGGAGTCTCATCACACTTGGGAGCCATGCCTGCAGGTGTCGTATTAATGATTAAATCTGCCTTATGGATGGCCTCTCTTCCTTCATCCAGAGGAAGTCCTTCCGACCGGGTCAGGGAGGACAAGTGTCTGCCCAAAGCCTCCGCTTTTGCCGGTGTCCTGTTCAAAACCGTGATATGGGGCACACCAGCTTTTGCCAACGTATAGCCGACCGCCCTGGCAGCTCCGCCCGCACCTATAATCACCACATCCAGTTCGGAAAACGGGAGGGACCATTCTTCCTCAAGCGACCGTAAATAGCCAGGTCCGTCCGTATTGTAGCCTACCCATTTCCCGTTTTCATAAACTACTGTATTTACCGCACCGATTGCCTGTGCCGTTTCATCAATTGCATCCAGATAATCCATAATGGCTACCTTGTGGGGAATCGTCACGTTCCATCCTTTTACCCCCAGGGCACGAAAACCGGCCACCGCATCCTTCAGATGAGAGGATTCCACTTTAAAAGCCAGGTATACACTTGGATGCTGCACTTCCTTCAATGCCACATTCATCATATCCGGAGACTTGGAATGTCCAACCGGATCCCCGATCAGGGCAAACAACCCCGTCCTGCTGTCCACACAAATTCCCCCCTCTTCGTCTCTTTTTATATGATCGACGGCCTTGTGCTTACACGGATTCCTTTTGGTACCCAAACTTCAATCCAGGCTTTCTCCTTGCCTGCAGCAATCCAGCCCAGACCGGAAATGACAATATCCTCTTTTTCCAGTCCCTTTAAATGAATAACATGTTTTTCAAGCGGCGGAAGAGCAGAGGGATCACTTGGCGGAGACAACAGTTCCCCCCGGTGTTTTTCCCACAATGCGTCCGCCTGCTCCAGTTTGGTGCGGTGAATATACAGCCGGTTTGAAAAATAACAGACAAACGGCTGCTTTTTTCCACTGACAAAATCAAAACGGGAGAGACCGCCGAAGAACAGGGTCTGTTTTTCATTCAACTGGTAAACCTTGGGCCTGATCGTACTGGAAGGGACAACTTCTTTCAATTCGCCGGGAGAAACCCATTCACTCATCCGGTCACCTCTTACGATCCCGGGAGTGTCAATCAGATATTTCCCGTCATAAAGCGGAATCCGGATTGCATCCAGGGTAGTGCCCGGATACGGTGAAGTTGTGATTACCTCTTTTTCCACTTCACCGGTTTTTTTCAACAACTGGTTGACAAGCGTTGACTTTCCGACATTGGTTGTCCCAATCATGTAAACGTCACGACCGTCTCTGAATGATTCTATCGCCTGCATCACCTGGTTCATTTTCAATCCTTTTCGGGCACTGCACAATACCACGTCTGCCGGATGGAGTCCCATTTCATCCAATAACTGAAATACCCATTCTTTAAGCCGTCCTTCCTTGACAGAAGGAGGAAACAGATCAACCTTGTTGGCCACAACCAGCAAAGGATGATTGCCGATCCGGCGCACCAGCCCCGGAATCCAGCTGCCGGCAAAATCAAACAGATCAACAACCCATACAACAAGGCAATCCTGTTTTGCAATTTCATCCAGCTGCTTCAAATAGGCGTCAGGATCCTGTTTTATGCTTTCCGTTTCTCCGTAATGGCGAATCCGGAAACAACGTCTGCATAAAACAACATCCCGCGTTAGCGCTTTTTCGGGAATGTATCCCGCTTTACCGGGATCTGCGGTTTGCAGCGCAACACCGCATCCTTCACAACGATTTGCTGTCAAACTGACCACCTTGCCCTTTTCGTCTCTTGTCATCTCTGATCCCACGGGATCAATCCTTTTCTTTCCAACAGCCGGAAAACAAATCGTTCCATTTTGCGGTTAACTCGCGTAAAAAAACCGTCAACTTCAGAAACAGGAACAACTAATATAGTATAAAGACCCATCCGATTTCCGCCAAGCACATCGGTCAACAACTGATCTCCAATGACGACCGTTTCATTTCTTGAACAACCCAACTCTTTCAGTGCGCGGCGAAATGCAGAAGTCAGCGGCTTCTTGGCCGCATGAATATAAGGAATATTCAGGGGAGCGGCAAATCTGGAGACACGCGTTCTGGTGTTATTGGATACAATCATTACACGTAGCCCCAGTTTCTTTACCCCATTTAACCATTGAACCAGTTCCGGAGTGGCATTGGAACAGGTTGTTTCCACAAGGGTATTATCCAGGTCTACAATCACTGCTTTAATTCCCTGTTCTTTTAATTCGACAAAATCAATATCATATATCGATTGAACAAACAGATCCGGTATCAATATTTTCAGCAAAGGCTACACCGTCCATTCCAAGCTTATCGGCAAATAATATATCACAGCTGCAAAACTGTTTGCAAAAAAACATCTATAAAAAAAATCGGCTTTTTGCAACCGATTTTCGCGATCCAGTTATAATTCCTGATCACTTTGCTCCCGCTCATTTAAAACGGCCACAAACAGATCCGCATCCGATAAATATTGAAACCACGCAATAATTTCATCAGCTTCTTTATCTTTAACATTGTAACCTTTATTCTCCAAAGGTTCTCCGACTCTTTCAATCATATATTTGGAACTCATATCGATCCCCCTAATATTTTTGCTCTTTCCTATATCTGATTGTACTTCTAGTTATTAACGCAATCAAGCAAGCTTTAACAAGAAAACAAATTTTTTCAGGATGATTTTAATAATATTAAATGTTATAATTTTATTTATGCAAATCCCTTTTTAAATAAAATTGTGATGGGGTTAACATCCATGAAGTATTCTTACTCTTTCAAATCTTTGTGGTTGGGCCAATCTTTGGCTAATCTGGCTGACGCTTTTTACATGATTGCTGTGGTAACCTTAATCTACGGAATAACGGATTCGGCAGCAATTTCTGCATTAATTCCGGTTGTTCGCATCTTATCCAAATTTGTCAGCAACTTTTTTGCCCCTTTGCTGATGGAACGGTATCGCCTTCTTCCCTTACTGATTGTCTCACAAGGAAGCCAGACCATTTTACTGGGATTGTTTATTTTTTCAATTTCGCAATGGAAGGATGAAACTTTTTTCATCTGGGGGGTATGGCTGTTTATTGTTATGCTTGCCTTTTTTGACGGGTGGACCAATCCGGTGCGAAATTCGCTTGTTCCGCGGCTTGTCAAAAAAGAACAGCTGGTCAAAGCCAACGGTCTTTTATCCACTTCTGACCAGACCGTTTTATTGGTCGGCTGGGCAGCCGGCGGCGTCATGGTCGATTTGATGGGATCGCAAATGGTCCTTGTCCTGACAGAAGCATGTTTTGCCGTTTCAACGCTTTCCCTGTTCTGGATTCATGATCCGGTACTCACCACAAAACGAACACAAAAACGCTCCTATTTGGAAGTTCTCAAGGAAGGATGGCATCTCCTGTTTTCGCATCCGTTGCTGAAACGGGTAGCCATGATTGATTTTCTTGATTTTACCGCTTCTTCTGTATGGATTGGCGCTATTACCCTTACCTTTGTAGACAAGGTTTTACATGAACCGCATTCCTGGTGGGGATGGTTAAACAGCGGCTATTTTCTGGGAACCATGATTGCCGGAATGCTTGTAATACGTTATAGCAAATATATAGAAAAGAAATTGATATCAACATTATTCCTGACAAGTTTTATTGCAGTTTTATTGAAACTGGCTTTTGGATTTGTCACATATCCAATTGTTTCGTTAGTCGCAATTTTTTTGCTTGGTTTTCCTTATCAGGCCAAAGCAATTGCCAAAAGAACAATGTACCAGCTTTATACCAATCTGGACACCATGCCCAAAGTCTTTTCTGCCCAATATGCCTTGTGTCTGGTTGCCTATGGTTCATCCTGCTACATGATGGGCTGGGTCAGTGACCATTACTCGGTGCAATGGGTTTATGTGATTGCAGCCCTGGCAAGCACAGGAGCCACCGTGGTTTCTTATTCCCTGAAGAAAGCACAGCAAAAAAACATCCAGCTTCATTCAAAAGAAGCCTGAACTCCATCAAAAATAATGAAGCCAGATAAAAATTTATCTGGCTTCTTGCAACTATATACGGAAAGCCCGTTCACTGTCCTTCATCATTGGTTGATGAAAAGCTTTCACGAGTGCTGATTCTGTTCTTTCGTTTTTTTTATAAAGAACCACCAAAGCAGGACAACCATCACCAGCATAATCGCAATACCATAACCAAATTTCCGGGAGACATCCAAAAAACGTTCCACTCTTTCTATACTGCCGGAGTTGCCTATAAACAAAAGCAGAGTATTCCATGGAAACACGCCCAGAAAACTGAGCAAGGCAAATCGCCATACCGCAATATTGGTGATGCCTGAAATATAAGAAATATAATTTCCGAAACCGGTAGGGCGTGACAGGGGAATACTCCACTCACCATATTTCTGAAACCAGGCTTGCGCTTTTTTTACTTTCTTTTTATCCAGTTTCTTTTTGGAAAATTCTCCCAAACGCTTTCCGATAAAATAGGGAATCAGGCTGAACAATACGTAAACAAGACTGTTTATCGCACCAATGCAGACAAGTTGCCAGGGACTCACATCCATCAGATAGCCGTAGATCAGAACAAAAGCCGCACCAGGAAAAGGAATCGACGAAGCTTCGATGGCAGTTGCTGCAAAAAGCCCCCATACACCGACTTTTTCCAATATATCCAACGCAATTTGCAGCATAACTCCACTCCTCATAAACTGTATCTTGAAAGCCGACCGGCTCTGTATTTTGCAATTTATAAAAAATTCTTATTTACATAAACTATTCATTTGTAGTATATCACATTCCTGCTCCCTGGAACATGGGAGTATTTTGCAACAGTGCGGATTTGGCCATAAATTGGTTACGTATTACGCCTCCACTTCCAGTCGGGTTTTTCCCGGCAAAGCGTTGGAAATTATAAAGTTTTTCTTTTCCACCCAACAAACCACCATATTTTTTTCCGGTTCCTTTTCCGATGCCCCTGGCTGATCACCAACTTCAAGCGATGAACAATTGCTTCAAACCTTGCCTTTTTTCAGCCTGAACAATGCCTTCTGCCATTTTTATCAAACTTGACTCCGGGATCAACCGGGTTGCCGGCAATCCGGCAACTTCAGCAACTGTCAGGGATACGGCAGCTATACGATAACAAGGTCTTTGGTAAAGGAAGTAAGAATCTCGGCACCATCCTGAGTAACAGCTACATCATCCTCAATACGGACGCCTCCAACTCCGGGCACATAAATACCCGGCTCAATCGTAAACACCATGCCTTCCTTGAGCAAGTGATCATTTGTCTCGTTTACAGACGGGAATTCATGCACACTGATCCCCAGGCCATGACCCAGACGATGGGTAAAACAGGAACCGTATCCGGCACCGGAAATTCTGTCTCTGGCAATCCTGTCCAGATCCCCTATCCGAACCCCCGGTTTCAAGGCATCAACAGCTTCTTGCTGTGCCTGTTTTACCACTTCGTAAATTTCCCGCTGTTGCTCGCCAATTTCACCAAATGCCACTGTTCTGGTGATATCGGAACAATACCCTTTCCATACAACACCAAGATCGAACAGGACCAGATCTCCTTTTTTCAAACGGCGCAACCCGGGATGTCCATGCGGCATTGCGGATTTCTCACCAAACAAAACCATGGTGGGAAAAGACATTTCCGCAATCCCCTTTTTCTTCATCGCCAGTTCAATCGCAGCCAAAACATCCATTTCCGTAACATCTTCTCTCAGGCTGTCAATCCCCACCTGGATCGCTTCATCAGCCAAACGGGCTGCCTCTCTCAGGATCTCCAGCTCATTCCTGTCTTTTACCAGCCTCAACTGGTTGAGGGTATCATCCAGGGCAGAAAACTGAACCTTGTTGGAGAGCGTTTGCAACTTTTCTGCCCGTGCATATGAAACAACATCTTTCTCGATGGCGATTCCAGACTGTTCCTGCAAAGAGCGGCGTTTCCACTCGGCCTTGATCATTTCCCACGGATTTTCAACATCGTCATAACCAATAATCTTATGGGACCATCCGGCATCTTTTGCCGCTTGTTCCTCCATCTTCGGGCAGACCAAAAACGGGTCAGAATCGGCAAACACAAACAATCCCAGTAACCTTTCATGCGGACGGCACATAAAATTGGATAGGTAAAAAACGTTATCGGACGAATGCACAAAAGCAGCATCAATTCCTTCATTTTTTAACCAGCTTGTAACTTTATCAAGTCGTTGATTCATCCCGTTTCCATCCTTTTCCCTGAATTTTTCTGTACCTGGCCTGACTTGCGGCAAAACACCTTCTCACAGACACCCACAGGGTCATTTCAAAGGTTGCACGTTTTGAACCTGGCCCAGAAAATTTTATGCTTTTATGCTTCAAGGATATCATAATGAAATGAATAACCACAAACAAGATTATTGCCCAATGATAGTGAATTGAGGTTTGAAACTTTGCGAGATCGGGAAATTAAAAAAATTATAAGCTCAAATGATCAAACATCAAGGGAGGTTGGTAATTATGAAAAAATGGAAAGGATACTTGTGTGAACATTGCGGGCAAAAGAAAGCGAAATATGAAGCACGGTCGGTAATCAAAGGAACAAACCATTTAATTTGTGAAGAATGTTTTCGTAAATTGATCATTTCATCCTCGGTAATTCATGCACAGACTGAAGTGAATCATTTTGCTGAAAAAACCGTTTGAGCCTCAGAAAGATTACCTTCAGGTTCGGTTCGTTCATTCGTTGATTTTCATGTTGTTTCCTTTCCCAAACCTTCCGACGATATCCTCCAAGTTTTTCGATGCCTTTGCGGTTTGTAAATGCCCGGAAACCGGGTGCTTTTGATGCCTGGTCAACTTCTGAAATCAATGTGACTTGAAGAATAGAGAAAACGCAAAAGGGCAATCGGCGCATTGCCTTTTTGCGTTTTGAAACAATTGGCCGTTTTTCAGAAAATCTTCAGTTCTCCAATTCGCCTGGCCGCTTCTTGCAACCGTTCTTCCGATGTTAACAAGGCTGCCCTCACATAATGCCTTCCCTGCTTGCCAAACCCGATCCCCGGCGCTACTGCTACATGCGCCCGTTCCAGCAGCAAATCGGAAAATGACTCCGCGGAATAACCATCGGGAACTTTCAGCCAACAAAAGAAAGAACCTCCGGGTGCCTCCACATTCCATCCGATTTCCCGCAGCCCGCTGATAAAAACATCGCGCCTCTGCTCATACATATCCGCCAGATCACGCACACATTTCTGTGATCCCGTAAGAGCCGCCGCAGCTGCTTTTTGAATGCCCCCGAACAGACTGCAATAGAAATGGTCCTGGATCAGATTTATCGCCTGAATCACCTCTTCATTGCCAATGGCAAATCCAATCCGCCAGCCGGCCATATTATACGTTTTGCTCATTGTATAAATCTCCACACCAACCTGTTTGGCACCAGGTGTTTCCAGAAAACTGCGCGGTTTGTTCCCGTCAAAACCGATTGCTGCATAGGCAAAATCATGAACAACCAGCACATGATGCTTCTCTGCCAGGCGCACTGTTTCCTCAAAAAATGAAGCCGGTGCCAGTGCTCCAGTCGGGTTGTTGGGATAATTCAAAAACATCAGTTTGGCCTGTTTCCAGACATCTGCAGCAATCTGTCCGTAATCAGGCAAAAAACCATTTTCCCGGGTCAGCGGCATCATGTGCATTCTGCCGCCCGCCATCAGAACCCCGGACCAGTAATCCGGATACCCCGGATCGGGCACTAATGCCACATCCCCCGGATTTAAAAAACACTGGGAAATTTCAACCAGTCCCGCCTTTCCCCCAAACAAAACCGCAACTTCTTTGTCAGGGTCAATCTCCACACCATATTGGCTTTGATAGAACCGGCTTACTGCTTCTTTCAAAAACCGGTATCCCTGAAAGGGCGGATACCGGTGATATTTGGGCTGTTCAGCAGCTTGTTGCAATTCCTTGACAATATGCGGCGGAGTCGGCTGATCCGGATTTCCCTGTCCCAAATTGATGATATCAAAGCCTGATGCCATCGCACGGCCAATCTTGTTTGTCAGCTTCACAAAATACTGTTCCGGCAAACGTTTTAAAGCGTCTGCTGTTTCAAATTTTCGCAAGCCTGTCACTCCCCGTCTGTCGAAAATTTTCTTGAAATTCCAATCAATTATGTTATATGTTTAAGGAAAACCTGCCCAAATCCCAGGAGGATCGACATGAAAAAAACATGTGCCGTCATTCAAATGGATATTGCTTGCGGACAACCTGAATTAAACCGCAAAAAGGTGGAGGAGAAAACCGCACAGGCCGCGGAAAGGAAACCGGATTTTATATTGCTTCCTGAACTGTGGGATACAGGATACGACTTGAAGCGGCTTCATGAGATTGCTGATGATTATGGCCGGAAAAACAAAGCCTTTCTCAGGCATCTGGCCAAAAAATATCAAGTGAACATCATTGGCGGTTCCGTTTCCAACCGGGAGCAAAATGGAACCTACAACACTCTGTATGCTTTTGACAAACAGGGAAACCTGATCGGTGAATACCGGAAAGCCCATCTGTTTCGGCTGATGGATGAAGAAAAATATTTACTGGCCGGTAATGACATTTGTCAATTTCATATAGATAACCTTCCCTGTGCTGCTGTGATCTGTTACGATATCCGTTTTCCCGAGTGGGTTCGCAAAAGCATCCTGCAAGGAGCGCAAATTTTATTTGTACCTGCGGAATGGCCCGGCACACGTCTGTCACACTGGCGTCATTTACTAATCAGCCGAGCCATTGAAAACCAATGCTATGTCATAGCCTGCAACCGGGTTGGCCGGGATCCGAACAACACCTTTGCCGGTCATTCGCTTGTCATTGACCCATGGGGGGAAATTATCGCGGAAGCCGGAGAGCAGGAGGAAATTCTTTATGCAGAAATTGATCTGTCCTCTGTTCAGGAAGCCCGCACTTTTATTCCCGTTTTTGAGGATCGCCGGCCTGAAATTTACTAGATTCTCTATAAAAAGCTGCTATTCTGGCGATTCCATAGCAGCTTTTTATATGTAAGACACCACTCATCTGCCTCATTGGAGCAGTCGTTATCCTGTTTCCAAAACCTAAAAGTTGAAATTATCCGGATCGGGGCCGAAACGGTGATTTTTGTTTAATGCATCTATACGATCCATATCTTCCTGGCTTAATTCAAAATCAAACAGATCAGCATTTTCCCGAATCCGATGCTCGTTG
This sequence comes from Thermoactinomyces sp., assembly GCA_049587175.1. Lineage (GTDB taxonomy): Bacteria > Bacillota > Bacilli > Thermoactinomycetales > Thermoactinomycetaceae > Thermoactinomyces. The sequence continues at coordinate 17,898 of JBAVDL010000313.1, read as the reverse complement.
ACCGATTTGGGAATCGTTACAACTCCATGTTGCAAGTCCCAGCGAAGGATGATCTGTGCCGGAGTTTTCCCGTACTTTTCCGCCAGCTCTTTCAGTAACGCAACCTGGACAAATTGCCCTTGCATCAATGGGCTCCAGGCTTCCATCTGGATTTGCTCTTCTTTACAGAAAGCAAGAAGTTCTTTTTGTGTCAGGTAAGGATGAAATTCCACCTGATTGACCATCGGCCTGATTTCTGCATCAGAGAGCAGATCTTTTAAATGATGGATTTGAAAATTGCTGACCCCGATTACTTTGACCAATCCTTCTTTATAAAGTTTCTCCATTGCTTTCCACGTTTCTTTATATTTTCCTTTTACAGGCCAGTGGATCAAATAAAGATCTATATAATCAAGCCCCAGCTTCTTGCGGCTTTCTTCAAACGCCTTCAGTGTTGTTTCATAACCTTGGTCATCGTTCCATACCTTGGTGGTAACAAACAGTTCTTCCCGCGGAACTTCCGTCTCTGCCAGCGCTTTGCCTACTCCTTCTTCATTCCTGTAAACAGCTGCCGTATCAATGCTGCGATACCCTGTTTCAAGTGCTGCTTTTACCGCATTTTCCACTTCTCCTCCTACCCGTGCTTTCCAGACTCCCAAACCCAGCCACGGCATTTCTGTTCCATTGGCCAGGACAGTTTTGTTCTCAATCGATTTAACCATTTACCCAACCTCCGGTTTCGTAAATATGATTTGTTTACTCCATTTTATTCCCTTTGAAAATATAACAAAACACCGGGAAAAAAGTCTGGATAACTTTTTTTTGTATACTCGTTTATGCAAAGAATGGGAAAATAATAATAGAAGAATTGCCAACAAGTAACTCCTTTTTGGATAAACCACAGGAAAGGAGAATCCATCGGCATGAAACGGGAAATTGTCCTTCGTCTGGATCACGACGCCAAGCAGATTTTGCTGAATGCCTTGAAAAACCATAAAATCATCCGCAAAGTTGAAATAAATCGGAATTCAAAAAAGGAGCGGCCTTCCTATTATGACGAGGCGCTCATTCTGGAAGATTTAATGAGTCAGGTAACCAGGCAGTGGAACAAGGCATTGCCAAGCAGTTCTTCCTCTCCTCCCCGACAATAGCCGTTTTCGTTCTGGCCACAGCAACAAGGGAATCACTCACAGATGATTCCCTTCAGACTGTAAAAAAACATATAGAGAAAAGAGATTTTTAGGACTCCCGCTTCTAAAAATCTCTTTCTAACACTTTGTCGACATGCTGTCCTTTGTTTTTTTGCCGCCTACTTCCCCAAAATCAGATGGCTGTATGGCAATTTCCTGATTAACATGGCAAGTGCCAGGGAGAGCAAAGTAACCACAATAAACATAAACCCGAATTCAATCCATGAACCCGCGGGAAAATATCTGGGACTTATTGTACTCAACAGATTAAGCAGCATGGGATGAATCAGATACAGGCCAAATGAAAACCGTCCCAGGGTATACAGCCAGGAAGCCTTCCACTTGCCCATAACCTGAAACCACAATAACAGCGAAGTAACCGAATAAAAAATCACAGAATAGTTGAAAAAACCGGTGTGTTTTCGCGCCATGCTTTCAAACAGCATAACAATTACTGACGTCAGAAATAACAGGCCTGCCGCAGGAAACGGAATTTTGTGCATGATCTGCCAAATTCGGTCCCCCCGTTGCCCAATCCATCCGCCCAGGCAAAAGTAAAACAGCCAGACAGAAAAATAGCACATCGCATTTTTTGTATAAGACTCCAACCAGGAAAAGTTCTGGGTTACTTCCCACCATGTCATACTCTGAGCAACAACGGTTACAAGCAGTGCTACTGAAACAACAGTCAGACCTCCAAATTTTCGGAATGCCCAGATCAAAACTGGCAACAGCAGGTAAAATTGCACCATGACAATCAGAAAATACAAATGGTAGTAGGAACCTCCTGTAAAAATAGCTTCCCATATTTGTCCCGCAGTCTGAGGTGCCGTTTCCGGATGAATCAGATTCCCGTACAGCAGATAAATTGCTGACCAGACCAGATAAGGAACAATAATATACACCGTTCGTTTTTTATAAAAACTTTTTACGGGAAATGGTTTGTGATCATAGTAGCGATAGAAAAGAAAAAGGCCTGATAACATAAAAAAAACAGGAACGCTGGACCGCCCCAATTGATTTATGACAAAAAACAGGCCGCCATCGGTCAGTGAATCAAACGAACGAAGACAGAATGCGGTTACATGAATAAAAACAACGCCTAAAATAGCGATTCCCTTAATGTAATCTGCCTCTTCAATTCTTTTTTTCATGGAATCCTCCTTCTCCTGTCCCAAACAATAAACCTCTCTACATATCATAATTCTTCGTATGTGATAATTATCTTTGTATATCACTGTTTTTTCATAAATTAGACATAATTCTATTTAAAATAGACGAATTTTGATTTTAGTTGGTTGCAAATTTATTTACCAAAATTAAAATAAAAAATTAATGATTCCTCAAAAGGGATCATTAATTTTTTACTAGGATAACATAGATATTTCTTGTTTTTAACAGTTAAATAAAATTGTTAATCATTGTCAATTCATATTTTGTTATATATTTTTTTATTTATTTTATATAGATTATTATGCTAAAAAGATTTGATGTTTCCAGTTTGTTCCTTTGACGAAGATTATTTTTTCATTTAAAATTTTTACAGATAATTGTAGTCTTTTTTTGAAAATGTCTTAAAATTTCTATTATGTTGTTCAATTTTCATTTTCATCTTTGATTTGTTCTTTTTATATTGAAGGGGGATTTGACCTTATGGATGCAGCAGTAAAGCTTGAAGAACAGCTTCAAGAAACTCCGTCAAAAAAGAAACATCCTCCTGGGCTTAAACTGCTTTTCTTTACAGAAATGTGGGAACGGTTCAGTTATTATGGAATGCGGGGACTGTTATTTCTTTATTTGACAGCCAGCTTCATCAGCGGCGGGTTGGGATTTGACGAGGCTACTGCCTCCATGATCTACGGCTTTTACACTGGAGCTGTTTACTTCTCACCACTCGTCGGAGGATGGCTTACCGACCATTATATTGGCAAACGTTTGGCCATTACGCTTGGCGGGGTTACCATGGCCGCCGGAAATATTGTTCTTTTTGCCCTTCACTCCCAACTGGGACTGTATTTGGGACTCTCTTTGCTGATTATTGGTAATGGATTCTTCAAACCCAATATCTCTACCCTGCTTGGCGACCTTTATGGTGAGAATGACCCGCGCCGCGATTCTGCATTCACGATTTTCTATATGGGAATCAATCTGGGTGCCTTTTTTGCCCCGATTGTTGCCGGATTTTTAGCAGAAGACTTCTTTAAAACAACCATAAATGGCGTAGAACACTTCGGTTTCAACTATGGCTTCCTGGCAGCAGCAATCGGTATGATTATTGGACAAATTTCCTTTAACCTTTTGGGGAACCGTTACCTGGGAGATATCGGGAAAAAGCCGAATGCCAAGAAAACCGCGGAGAATCCAAAAGCGAACGCACCGCTTACCAAAAAAGAAAAACAACGTACATGGGCGATTATCATTATTACCTCTTTCGTTGTCTTTTTCTGGGCCGGTTTCGAGCAGGCAGGCACTTCATTAACTGCCTATACCCGGGACTTTGTTGACCGGAGTATATTTGGCTGGGAAATTCCAACTTCCTGGTTCCAGGCGGTTAACCCGTTCTTCATCATCATTTTGGCTCCGCTCGTTGCCATGCTCTGGTCAAGATTGGCGAGATCCAAACGGGGAGATTTGCCTGTTCCGATCAAAATGGGGCTGGGCATGATCTTGCTTGGATCAGGTTTTATTGTACTGATGACAGCAGTCATGCAAACAGGCAGCGACCCGGAAAATATCGTTGTCAAAGCAAACTTGCTTTTTGTTGTCTTTACTTATATGCTTCATACCATTGGCGAATTGTTCCTGTCACCGATTGGTTTGTCTCTGGTCAGCCGGATTGCACCCGTTAAACTTGCCTCACTGTTAATGGGTGTCTGGCTTGCCAGCTCAGGTATTGCCAATATCATTGCAGGGCAAATTGCCGCTTTAACCGCAACGCTCGGGTTCCTGGAAATTTTTGCAGCCATTGGCGGTATCGCCATTTTCATTGGTTTGCTCCTTATTTCCGTTAACCGGGTTCTGGTACGCATGATGGATTGATTCAAAAGGGGGAGAAATCCCCCTTTTTTATATGCATGCTGTGGCAAATCCTCTTGCGACTTGACCAAATTATCTTTCAAAGGAACTTCGTTTCCGGTCAAATGCATCGATCAATGCTCCACACTCTACAACAGGATTTTGGTCAACATGACAGCGGAAATGGACCCAAAAATGATCAGTATAATATGGCTGTGAAAATAAGCCAGCAGGATTGCTGCCAAACCGCCAATGATTCCCAGGGAAGGATGATCAGGGTCTACAGTTAAAATGCCGGGAAAGATTAACGCACCCAATGCGGCATAAGGAATATAATTCAGCCATTGATCCAGCCACTTGGGAAATGAGATTTTCCCTACAATGAAAACGGGCAGCCATCTGGGAAGAAGGGTAACGATTGACATCCCCAGAATGATCAGAAACTCATTCATGCCGATCCCCCCTTAAAAATAACAAACCTGCCAAACTGCCCAAAAGGGTGGCCAATACAATAGCCCAGCCGCTGCCGGCAAAAAGGCTGAAAAAATAGCACAACAACATGGAAAGAACACTAATAAACCCGATTCGCCAATTTTTACGGACAGAGGGAATCAACAAGCCAATAAACATGGCATACAAAGAAACAGCCATGCTCTCACCGATGCTCTCCGGAATCAGATCCCCCAACAAACAGCCGAGGATGGTTCCCATAACCCATGACAGATACGCAAAAAGCATAATTCCTCCCACAAACGGAGGTGAAGCTTTTTCTCTATGAAAAAAAGTGACAGTGAAGGTTTCATCGGTTATCCCCATTGACAACACGGACTTCCATTTGGCCGGAATTGTTTTTAACAGGGTCATCAGGGATAAGCTCATAATGAAATGCCTGAAATTAAGAATGAAGGTGGCCAGAATAATTTCAACTGCACCGGTTCCGGCCATAATCATGGATACCGCCATAAATTGGCTCGCTCCGGCAAACACCAGCAAGCTCATCAATACGGTATAAAACGGGGAAATCCCTGATTGTGTAGCAATCAGACCCAATGCGACAGCAATCGGAACATATCCTATTACAATCGGTATTGAAGTAACGGCTCCTTTTAAAAACCGGTTTTGTCCGGTTTGCTCGATCATCTGTCCTTGTTGGGGAATCATCGGAATATCCACCCTTTCCAATCTATTTATCAAAAAATAATTTATTATGAGTATATTATAATTAATTAGATAAATACAAATAGATTGCAAGGGCGCTTTTATTCTTTTTTAATTAATAAATTCAATTATAGATAGTAAAAATCACTTTCCGGTCATTTCGGATAGAATAACCGGAAAAAAAGGATACTAAGGAACAAACCTCGCATGAAGTTTCATTACAAAGAAGTGTGACCCTCAGCACAGAGATCTCTTAGAAACATGATAGAATTAAAAATTGTAAATGATGTCGACGAAAGGGGCAACGGTCTTGAACAGATTTATCCTTTTTCTCCATGTCCTGGGGGCAATTGGAATGGGTTTTTATCTTTTGCTGCCCTTTTTCATGCAGAAAAAATATTTGCAAAAAAAGCCGATTCTTGAAATATTGTACTGGATGAACTTTATCACCCAATGGATTCTGCTGATCCAGCTGTTTACCGGCGGTTTCATGTACTTTAAGGGAAATTATCCTCTTTTGTGGGCGGTTCTGGTCGCCATTACCTATTTGGCTATCGGGGCTTTCGGGGGAATGTTTGGTTATTACGCCCGCAAATATCCTGACTCTTCCGATACCGCTTCTCGAACCTGGCTTGCCAAAATCCGTCTGCACGCCATTTTGACTGCCATTTCCATGTTCATTATTATCATTCTGATGATGTATCCCTACGGATTTTAAAGTTCCAACGGCTTTTCAACATATATCCCTGTTTATAAAAAACTCCTTTGTGCCCGGTGCATTGGACACAAAGGAGTTTTTCAAACTTTGCTCAGATATCTGTCAAAATTGGCCGGTCAAGATGGTACAGATCACGATAACGCGGACTTTTCTCCAGCAATTCCTCATGAGAACCCTGCATTTCAATCCGGCCGTCCTCAATAAAGATAATTTCATCCATCTGTTCCACTCCCACCAGGTGGTGCGTAATCCAGATGAGTGTTTTTCCATGAATGGTTGAAAAGATGGTACGAAGCAGATCCCTTTCCGTGCCGGGATCCAGTCCCACTGTCGGTTCATCCAGAATAATGACCGGCGTATCCTGCAGCAAGATCCTCGCCAGCGCAATCCGCTGCCGCTCTCCACCGGAGAAACGATCTCCTGTTTCCAGCATCGGCGTTTTATAGCCCAAAGGCAACGATTCGATCAATCTGTCCAGTTTTACCTGCTTTGCCACATTGCTGATTTCTTCATCTGTCGCCTCGGGTTTCCCCAGACGGATATTATTCGCAACCGTTGTATCAAACAAATGCGGGCGTTGATTCAGTACCGAAATTACTTTTGGAATATCCTCCCCAAATTGATCGACATGGATGCCGTTTATGGAGACACTGCCTTGTTCCGGAACGATGGCACCCTGAATCAGTTTTAGCAATGTTGATTTTCCGGCCCCGCTGCGCCCGATCACCGCAATCTTTTTCCCATACGGGATATCAAGGGACAAATCACGGATGCTTTGTTCACCGGAAGCTTCATAGCGGTAACTCACATTCTCCAGACGAATATGTGCCTGCTTCCGGGCTTCCTCCAGTACCTTATCTGAAACCTTGCGCTCAGTCGACTGCGCTGCCAAATCCATATCACGCAAACTGTTGATCCGGTCAAGCGATTCCCTGTATTGCGGAATTCTTTCCATTGCTTCAGAAATTCGAAGAAAGACATCCATCAACGGAACAATGACCAGAACATATGCCGCAATTAAAACACCCTCAAGCCTGCCGTCTGCAAATTGCTGCCCTGCCCACCAGGCAGTCATGACTACCAGTGTCCCGACGAAAAGCTGCCCCAGAAACGTTCTGAAAACAATCCAGCGATGCAGGCTGTTTTCCACCGAAGTTACTTTCACTTCGTCCTTTTCATAGGACTGGACAAATTTTTTGGAACGGCCGCTGATTACCCAATCGCTCAAACCGAGTACCGCATCTGTCAGTTTTTGATACAACCTGTTTCGGCCACGCTTCATCTGCCTTTGCTTCCGGTACGTAATCCACAGGGACACCGAAGGGAGAATCAGGATGAGAATCAATAAATACAATGCCATTACCAATGCAAAAGAAAGATCAAATCTCCCCAAAAAGGCTACCCACAAGATATACATAAACACTGCTGTAACAACAGGGAATATCGTGCGCACATAGACGTCCTGCAGATGTTCAATATCATCAGCAAGTGTGCCGAGAACATCACCGGTACGATAACGGGAGCGAATAAACAGTGCCTGGGGTTCCAGCATACGATAGAGGCGGACACGCATCCTGGAAAGAATACGCAAAACCGTGTCATGTCCCACCAGACGCTCGGTGTAATGGACAACAGCGCGCCCAATCCCGAATGTTCGTACAAGAACGACCGGCACATAGACCATAAGAATATTTTCCGGACGCAACGAGGCTTTGGAAATAAGGTATCCCGATGTAAACATGAGTGCACTGGCACACACTGCTGTCAATAAACCCAGCAAGATTACCAGTACAAATCGAATCCGATGGGTCCGGAGATAAAGGCCAATCCATCCTTCCCGTTTCATACGATCCCTTCCCTTTGTGCAGTTAGCAACTGATAGTACACACCTTTGCGCGCAACAAGCTCCTGGTGTGTTCCAATCTCGGCTACCTTCCCTTTGTCCAGCACGATGATCCGGTCCATATGCGGCATCCAGTGCAAACGGTGGGTAGCAAAGAAAACAAGTTTGTTTTCAAACAGGCGAAGCATGGTTTTTTTTAGTTCATACTCCGTTTCAATATCCAGATGGGCAGTCGGCTCATCCAGCAGCAGAATCGGACGGGCACTTAAAAATGCACGGGCCAGTGCAACACGCTGTTCCTGGCCGCCGCTTAACTGGCGTCCGCCGTTTCCGATCAGTTCATCCAGGCCATTTGGCAACTGTTCCACCAGACTGGATAAACCGGCAGCTGAAATTGCCTGTTCTACCTCTTCCTGAGTGGCATCGGGTTTGTAAAAACGAATATTTTCCGACAGTGATACATTAAACAGATACGGATGCTGCGGAATATAGGTTGTTTCTCTCCGCCATACGTCGTTTGTGAGTGACTGCAATTTCGTACCGTCCAGCATGAATTCTCCGGATGACGGATTCCGGAATCCCGCCAAAACATCAATCAAGGTTGACTTTCCGGCACCGCTTTCACCAATGATGCCAATTTTGCCCATTCCCTGGATTTCTACAGATACATCATCCAGTGAAGGCTGACCCTCTTTCTCGTATTGAACACCAATTGAAAACAGTTTCAGTCTGCTTTTGTCTGTCCAGGCAAAAGCGGCAGGCAACTCTGACGAGGACGCTCCCTCTTCCTCCCGGTTGATAATGGACTGGATGGAAGCTCCCGCCTCTTTGCCGTTCAACGTTGCGTGATAATCTGCTCCTACCATTTGTACAGGCAGGAAATACTCCGGTGCCAGAATCAGAACCGTAAGCGCCGGGAGAAGCAATATATCCCCGTTGATCAGGCGCAAGCCAAGACTGACTGCTACAGAGGCAACCGACAGCATCGTAAAAAGTTCAAGCGCAAAAGAAGACAAAAAAGCAACACGCAATGTACGCATTGTTGCTGCCCGGTATTCATTGCTTACTTCCCCGATCACTTTGCTGTGCTGACGGCTCCGGCCGAGAAATTTCAATGTCTCCAGACCGCGGAGGGAATCCACAAAATGGTTGGACAGTATCCGGAATGACTTCCACTGCTTTTCCGTATGTTTGCGTGCAGCCAGGCCAATCAGGATCAGAAAGCCGATGAGAATCGGCATTGTCACCAGCAGAATTACGCCTGACATGAAATCCAGCGTAAAAACATATATCAGAATGAGCGCTGGTGTAATGGCCGTGCCAATCATGCGTGGCAAAAACAATTCCAGATACGTACGGAACTGGGACACGCCTTCCAGCACCAGTGTGACCAGATTTCCTGTTCCTTCTGCCTTGGCAAACCGCGGCCCGTACTGAAACAGCTTATCCATGAGACGTTTCCTTACGTCCGTCCCGGTACGTTCAGCAAAGCGATAAGCCAGTCTTTGCTGAATAGAAGCCGCTCCATAACGGAAAAGAAAAGCCAGCAGGAACAATCCCATTTTCGCAAATTGCTCCTGCAATGGCTCTCCTGAAAATAAAGCGGTAATCACTTCCGCCAGCCATATTGCTGCCAGGATTATAGCAGCGCTTTGTATAAGAGCAAAAATGGTTAATTCCAGGAGTAAAAATTTTACTCCTGGAAGTTTCAACAACTTGCGATCCATTAGTACTCGAGGTGCTCCTTCTCACTGAGACGTTTTTTGAAGACATAGTAGTTCCAGATTTGGTACCCAAGCACAAACGGCAACAGCGTGAAGGCAACAATGGTCATGATTTTCAAGGAATACGGGTTCGAAGAAGCTTGGTAAAGGGTCATGTTGTATGCAGGATCAATCGAGCTGATCATGACATTGGGGAACAATGCCGTAAATACAGCAGCAATTGCCAATACAATGACGACCCCGACCATTGAGAATGCCCAACCGTCTCTTTTCTTGTTCATGAAGTAACCGGCGAACACATAGGCTGCGATACCGAGCAGCAGGATGACAGCCAGGATTCCACCGCGTACTTTAAAGGCGTCTGTCATGAAGAAGGTCATTGCTCCAAACAGCAGCAGCAATGCAGCGAGCGGAATGAGCAGGCGTTTTGCCAGACTCCGTGCACGATCCTGGAAGTCCCCTGTTGTTTTGAGAGCTGTAAACATAAGCCCGTGAACAAGGCAAAGGATGGTTACCACGACACCGCCTGTTACCGTATACAGGTTGACCATATCAAACAGGCCTGCATTCAATTCCATGTTTTTGTCAACTGGCAACCCTTTGAGCAAACCGGCAAAAACAACACCGAACAGGAACGGTACCAACAGGCTGCTGTAGAAAATTACGTTATCCCAATTCTTTTTCCATTTTTCACTGTCTACTTTGCTTCTATACTCGAAAGATACACCGCGTCCGATCAAAAGAAGCAGTACGACAACAAGCGGAACATAATATCCACTGAACAATGTTGCATACCAGTGCGGGAAAGCCGCAAACATTGCTCCACCGGCGGTCAACAGCCATACTTCGTTCGCATCCCAGAAGGGACCGATTGTATTGATCAGAACACGCCGTTCACCTTCAGTTTTTGCAAGGAATTTCATGGACATCCCAACGCCAAAGTCGAATCCTTCAAGGAAGAAGAACCCAACAAACAACACGCCGACAAGAACGAACCACAACTCATTAAGAGACAGCATGGCGTTCCCTCCGATCAAATGGATCTTTTACTGAATCGTCCTGAGCCACTTCTCTCGGACCATTTTTGATGACACGGACGAACAGGTAAATCATTACAATCATCAGCACAGTGTAAATAGCCAGGTAGGCAAGCAGCGAGAACAGAACCTCTCCACCCGAAACACTTGGTGAAACCGCATCCGCCGTCGTCATCAAGCCTTGGACCGTCCATGGTTGACGTCCGATTTCAGTCATAAGCCATCCTGTAAAGTTGGCAATATGAGGCAGGAAAATACCCAGGAACATTGCACGCAGGAACCATGGTTTGGCTTGCCCCAGTTTGTTTTTGGCTGCCAGATAGGTTCCGTAGGCGGCCAGAATAATCATCAGTACACCAGACAGAATCATGAGCCGGAAGCTCCAGAATGTTGTCCGTACCGGAGGAATGTAATTGCCTGGGCCGTAAGTTTCTTCATATTGAGCCTGAATATCTTTCATACCCGGCAAGGATCCGGACAATTTGCCATAAGACATAAAGCTGAGCATGCCAGGAATCTTGATTTCAGCAGAATTTTCCTGATTTACCGGATCAATCACTGCAAACACAGTCCACGGAGCCGGATCTTCACTGGTTTCCCACAATCCTTCACTTGCTGCCATTTTCATGGGTTGCGTTTTTACCAGGTATTGTGCTTGCCAGTGACCAACCACCGCAACCATGATCGAACCAATCAGGGCAAAGATAACACCCAGTTTGAATGATTTTTTAAAGAAGTCAACATCTTGCTTTTTAAGCAATTTCCAGGCACTTACCCCTGTGATCAGGAATGCTGCTGTTGCCAAAGAGGCAAAAATCACGTGTGGGTACTCAACCAGGACTTGACCGTTGGTGATTACGGCCAGGAAGTCGTTCATTTCTGCACGGCCGTTATTGATTGTATATCCGACCGGATGTTGCATGAACGAGTTTGCAGCCAGAATCCAGAATGCGGAAAGTGCTGTACCGATAGATGTCAGCCAGATTGCGGCCAGATGCATCTTCTTGGACAGTCTGTTCCAGCCGAAAATCCATACTCCGATAAATGTCGATTCCATAAAGAACGCCAAAAGTGCTTCAACGGCAAGCGGAGCACCGAATACGTCCCCTACGAATCTGGAGTAATCAGACCAGTTCATTCCAAACTGGAATTCCTGAATGATCCCTGTTACAACACCGATGGCAAAGTTGATCAGGAACAGTTTTCCCCAAAACTTTGCCATATCTTTGTACTCTTCTTTTCCTTTGACAACATAAATCGTCTCCATGATGGCAATAATAAATGCCAATCCGATTGACAACGGCACAAACAAGAAGTGATAAACCGTCGTTGCCGCGAACTGGAGTCGAGCCAAAAGAAGCGCTTCCATACTTATTCTCCACCTTTCCCAACAGTTTTTTGACTTGCATCTTTATTGACACAAAGTTTAAAGATACTAAAAATTTGATGATTCATCATCATTATTGCACAAGAACAAAATGTAAAGTGTTCAATTTTTGACATAATCGTTGTGAAAAAGTGAACAAATTGAGAACTTTTCGTTTGTTCTATTAAATTTTCTGATTTTTAACTGATAATCAGTTTTAGCACACAATTAATTAATAAAAGGACAAATTATTATATGCCAGTCATAATATTCGCTATATTCAAAGAAACAAACAGATCGGAAACCGGCAGCAACCGTTTCGCGACAGGGCGAAAAAGATCGTTGCAAACCGGTTCCCGATCTGTTTCCATGCAGGAAAACAATCTGTTACAAATTCGGCTGTTTCACCGTTCTTTCCTTTGGTCTGGCGTCTCCCTGAAAACGACTGCCAATGAAAAAACCGGCCATGCTCAGGATAAACAAAACCAGAAACACAACTCCGTATGAAACGAATTCGGATCCCCAGACGTTTGAGATGCCAGTTATACCGGTAAGCAGGGGAATGCCGGCTGCTCCCCCGATGTTTCTGCTAAGCTGAATCATTCCGCCAATGGTTGCCTGAAATTTTTCGGAGACCGCATTCTGGGCCGGCAACAGGAATGTCGGCACCAGAATTCCGATACCAAAACCAAACAAAAAGGAAAACAGGACATGAAACATTACAGGCAGTCCGCTGAAAACAATCACACTCATAAATAACAGACTGCCGGCAGAAATTAACCAGCCAGCCCGGGCCAACATTTTGTACGGGTATTTGTGAATCATCTGTCCGGAAAAAATTATTCCCGCACTCAGCCCCAGCATCAGCGGCAAAAGAAACTGGGCGCTGCCCGTCGTTTTGCCATTAAAAACGACTGCGGCGTACAATGGCAAAATGGCAATGGCCCCATGCATCAGGACGCCCGTCAGCAAAGCACTCCAGTTTGCCAGCCTGACATTTGCAATTTTGATCAGGGCTGGCGGCAAAATTGGAGCGGGATGCCTGCCTTCCTGAACCACAAATCCGATCAGAAACAGTATGCTCCCGACTAGGCACAGAATGGTTCCCATCGACCAGCCGGCCTTCTCAAATACCGTCCAGGTTTGAACAAATAAAGCGGTAGAAAGGCCCAACAGCAAGGCTCCCCAATAATCAAACTTTTTCAGGGATGTGGAAGGTTCCGGTTTCCGGTCCGCCGGCCCATGGGAAAACCGGATAATAATCAGGGACAATAGTCCCAGTGGGATTACCATATAAAAAGCAAACGGCCAGCCGAAAGCGGCAGCAACAAACCCGCCAGCAACCGGCCCTGCCAAATTGGAAAAAAGTTGAACGGCGGCAAACGCACTAAGAGCTTTTCCCCTGTTCTCAACGGGGAACAAAATACTGATTATAGCAATAGCCACCGGCCCCAGTACTCCCGCCCCAACACCTTGCACAAGCCGCGCTATCACCAGAATGTGAAGCGACGGAGCCAGGCCGCATAGCAACGAACCTGCAAGGAAAATCACCATACCAATCGTAAAAAACAATTTATAACCGTACAGATCCGCCAATTTGGCGAATAACGGAATGGTAATTGTGGACATCAGCAAATATCCGCTGAAGACCCATCCATACAGGTGAGAACTGCCCAACTGGTTCACAACATGGGGAAGAATGGTGGCAACGACCGTTTGCATGATGGTATTGGCTGCGGCTCCAAACAAGATCCCGGCCAGCAGAATACCCCGCCTATTCATTTTCATCACCGATAATCTCCACGTATCCCAGATTTCCGTTAACACGGATCATTTGCCCGTCCCTGATTTTTTCGGTTGCCTTGTCCACACCTACTACAGCAGGAATTCCATATTCCCGTGCTACAACCGAACCGTGTGTCATCAGTCCGCCCACTTCCGTCACCAGTGCCCGGGCCGATTGGAACAGCGGTGTCCAGCCGGGGTCTGTATAAGGCGCAATCATAATTTCCCCTTCCTGAAGATGGGCTTCTTCCGCTTTTAAAACAATGCGTGCTTTTCCTTCAACCACTCCCGCCGAAGCCGGGGTTCCAACCAATGCCCCTTCGGGAAAATCTCCTTTTCTGGGCGAGCCGGTGATTATTTCCCCTTCGCTGGTCATTACCCGGGGCGGAGTTAATGTCTGATACCGGGCAACCTCTTTTTTGCGGCTTGCAATGTGCAATGATACATCATGCGGAAATGTCCCTTTGACAAGTTGGATCAATTCATCCAGAGTAAGGAAATACACATCTTCCGCCTGCTTCAAAATCCCTTTTTCCACCAGTTTTTCCGCTTCGTCCAGTATCACTTTCTTGCATTCATCCATCAGGTAGACTAACAAATATTTGTGATGTTCCCGAAGCCCGCCTGTATACCGGTAGATTTCTATCAGGCGCCGGATCAACTCAGCCTTGAACCGCCTGTGTTTCACCCGCTCCATAATCTGGCTTGCAGCCTCCCGGGCAACCTGTTCCCCTTCGGCAAATTTCCGCCGGTGTTCTCCCGGCTTCACACTGCGCATATGCCCTAAAATGGCCGGAACCAGCCGGGCAGGTGCTTCACGCCAGCGAGGCCTGGTCAGGTCAATTTCTCCCGGACACCGATGGCCATATTTGACCATAAACTTTTCAAATTCCTGTTTAAACCGTTCGCCCCCTTTCACCTTCAGCAATCCTTCGTAAAAGGATTTGTCTGTTGCCTGTTTCAGATAAGCTTCCACTTCCGGCAGTTCCCGGACCAGATCCGCCAGATCGCCAATCTCCAGTCCCATCTGGCTTGTAATATTGCCGGGAAGCGATTGGTTCAACTCATACAATTTTTTCTCATCGCCCATCAGGCGGACAATGATTTTCTTTAACAGGATGGAAGAAATCAGATAAGGCAAAATATATGGCAGGATATTTTGTGCGATCTCCTTTAGCAGGCTTCCTGATTGGGCCCGAACCGCCTCCAGTCGCTGCTCCCCGTCCGTATTCTGCAAGTTTTGCCGAAACGAGGTCATCTTTTTTTCCATATATGCCTCTACTTCGCTTCTGGCTGTTTTCAGACGGTCCTTTCGGAGATTTTTGAGTGTTTTTTTCACAATGGGAGCCAGTATGTGGCGTTTTGAGCGAATCAATCCCGGTTTCGGCGGGACTTTCTGAAACTCCGGCCGTTCAATTACCTCGGCAATGGCGCGGCCAATCGTTTCGTCAAAAACATTCTCAAGCGCAATGGGAAACATTTTGTCTCCCAGTCTGGTGCGGAGAAACTCAGTAGGATTGACAAAAAAACGTCCCCCCGCTTCCAGAAAAACATGTTTGGGAAAGATAGTCTTCAGGACAGAAATCCCGAGCGGATTTATGGCATCGGTCATCATCTGGATATGGCCAAACGAAATCATGACCTGAAGCGGTTCCGCCGGAATATCCGGCATCGGATAAAGCGAAGTGATCGGGCGGCTTTGTACGATAGAAAACGTTCCGCCTTCCACACAAAACTCAATGTCCTGCGGTGTGCCGTAATGTTTTTCAATTTTTTTTCCGAGTTCCGCAAGCTGCAGGATCTGGCTGTCTGTCAGGGCTTGCTCAACCTGTTTGCTGCCAGGCAGATCTTTTTTTATCGTCCCTCCTTCCGGCAAGGGGTATATGGCAATCTTCTTTTCAGAAACTTTCTTCTGAATAATTCGGCCTTCTTTCACTTTGTACAGATCTGCTGACACCAGACCGGAGACAATCGCTTCCCCCACCCCAAAACTGGCATCAATAGAAACTACTTTCCGATTTCCGGTTACCGGATCCGCCGTAAACATAATTCCGGAAACCTCGGGATTTGCCATTCGTTGTACCACCACAGACAGGTAAACCTGACGGTGGGCAAACCCGTTTCTGGCCCGGTAAGCAATGGCCCGGTCGGTAAACAGGGAGGCCCAGCATTTTTGCACATGGCGCAACAGTTCCTCCTGCCCCCTGATATTCAAATACGTGTCCTGCTGCCCGGCAAACGATGCCGTCGGCAAATCCTCCGCCGTCGCGCTGGAACGGACTGCATAGGAATATCGGGTTCCAGTCGATTGCCAGGCATCAACTATTGCCTTTTTTATTGGGCCGGAAATCTCCAGTTGCAGTAAATGGGTGCGAATCCGGGCACCCAATTGCCGCAAGTGATTCAGGTCATTTGCGTCCAATTGATCCAGTTCCGCAAACAGGGCCTCCATCTCCGGACTGGCGGCAAGAAAATCCCGATAAGCCCGGGTTGTAATACAAAACCCGCCGGGAACCGGAAACCCGGCTTTGCACAACTCCCCCAGATTGGCACCTTTTCCGCCGACATACGCCAGGCTGGACCGGTCCACTTCAGCAAAAGAAAGGATATAGGGTATCATGGACAGCTCTCCTTATTGAATAAATAAAACTGGCAGCGAGATAACCTTTATTTTCCACCTGGAAATTCCTGTTTAATTAGTATGTGAGAAGTTCAGCTTCAACGTATCATAAACAAGCCCAAAAGTAAAGTGAGTACTCACTTCTGTATAAAATCTTTATATCTCTTCCCTATGCCTGCATTCAACTGAAGCAGTTCATAATCGACATCAATAAAACGGGTCGCCGTCTGTACCCTCTATTGCTGAATGATTGCAACAGGATTCAACAAAGTCGTTTGCCATCCTTACTCCGGAACTGATGAATATTGCGCAGTTGCCGGTTTTTCCCTGGAAGCTATTGATATTTAATCAAAAAATGATTTAACGGTCTGAGGTTGTATAACATGGCAATTATAACCAATCTTGATGTAATACTGGCAAAAAGGAACATGAGCTTGACAAAACTTTCGGAGAAGGTTGGAATAACGATGGCCAATCTTTTTATATTAAAAAATGGAATGATGAAGATACTTTAAGATAACAAAACAGGGGTAGAATCAATAATTCTATCCCTTAAAATTTCTCTCGTTTATTTCGTTCGCGGGATCATAACATTACCTGGAAGCAGATTTTGCTTTTTTTATATGAAAGTAATAAACAAGCAGGCAAAATGAAACAAGTTGTCTTTCATTCTAATCAGGACAAACCACTTATAACGTGAACAGATGGTTATTGTGAAGTATGATGTACCAATTTAAATGAAATGATGTTTATTAAAACAGATAATATGTTAGTGTAAACGAAATTACACTGATTGATATATTGGGAACTGACTCCGATGAAGTGGTCAATAAAGTGGAGTTGAAAATAGAGCGGCGTAATATTTACAACTACATTCATATTTTGGATAACCGGGAACAGGAAGTGATTCGGGCCCGGTTTGGGCTGGGTGGAGAAGAAGAGAAAACACAGCGTGAAATAGCGAAGGAACTCGGGATTTCCCGCTCTTATGTATCCCGGATTGAAAAAAGGGCATTAATCAAATTGTTTCATGAGTTTTACCACCATGACAAGAAATTGAAATACCGATCCTGAGCTGAAAGGATTTGCAGATAAAAAAGAAATTTATCATATGCTTGGCTGTATTTATCACTTCCGTTTTCGCAAAAAACATATTGTTTTAAATAAACGGCTTGCTACCGGCCATTTTTGGCTTTTTGCGTAATCGGACTAAAAAAAGAAATTTGTGGACGTAAAATCCAAAACAGTGTTTCAACTTTTTCTGCTATTAGAGCAATTGGCCAAAGTTACCAAGACTTTTGTATTATTACGGTGGCAATATTTATTTCTGTGCTCTTTGCTTTCTTTTGAATTGCGAATGAATTAAAATTCCTTAAAACACTTCCATTATCCAATATAAAAACAAGAAGACCTGAGTTTTCTGTAAACTCAAGTCTTCTTGTTTTTTTAATCAGATTACAGTA
>JBAVDL010000312.1:0-4125 GCA_049587175.1 Thermoactinomyces sp. | reverse complement strand
AATTTCGACAAAGTTTGTAGAAAAAGTGGAAGATGAGTTGCAAGTAGGTTCAACCATTAAAGCAAAAGTGCTTTCTATTGATTCTTCAGGAAAAATCTCCTTGTCAATAAAAGCGCTCCAGAATAATCGTCCGCATGAACGAAAAGGGGGAGACCGTCGCTCAGGCCGCAGGAATTCAGCTGACTTTGAAGACATGATGAAAAAATGGATGAAAAGCAGTGAAGAGCGCTTGAGTGCCCTGGCAGCAAAGCAAAGAAAAAATCGATAATAAAGTTGATTGCATAGACGGTAAAATAAAAATATTTATAAACAGGTAACATCTTCCGCAAAGAAGGAAGATGTTTTTATTATAAACAAATGAGGAAATATTTCTCTTTTCTTGTGTTTTTTACCAGTTATCGTTTTTCAATTATTAGCAGCGAAGGGGCCTGATGGCGATTGATAAACTGTTGCCACATGACTTGATATTGGCGGGTCGGAAGATTGGAGGCCCATCCGATTACCTGATCGGCTTCTGTTTGTCCGCCTGGATGGCCGGTATATAAAGCGACCGTGGCCAGTCCGCCTGGCATAAGATACCGGACCGCTGATTCCAGTGCTTTTAATGTTGTATCCGGCTTTGTAACCAGCTGGTGATCCCCCCTTGGCAGATATCCCAGGTTGAACATGACAACATGAACTTTTCCTGCCAGTTGCTCCGGAATTTTTTTCTCCAGTTCATGGTGACTGCAATGAAAAAGTTTAACCTGGTGGTGCTGGTTATGCTGCATCAGAAGTTGGGAGGTATTGGCAATAGCCTGTTCCTGAATATCAAAGCCAAATACTTGTCCGTCTGGTCCTGCCTGTTGGGCAAGAAACAGGGTGTCATGGCCGTTTCCTACCGTCGCATCGATGGCGATTCCGCCAGGCTTCAAGGCTTTGGCTGCCCAATGGTGTGCGCTTTGCAGGATGGGGGGAAGGATCATCATGTCTACCTCCTTTACGGGATTTGGTGTTTGGCCGTCAAAAGGCATAAAGCCTGACCGCCTGGATAAAAAGCTGAAAAAAGGAGCAGCGTTATTGCCAGCGCGATTTTGCCTTTTTTCCCTGCCATGAATTGCGCTGTTTCAGTTCATCGTCAATGGCGTTCAAGACTTCCCATTTTTTCAAACTCCATTTGGGTCCAATTAGTAAATCGGGCGGGCCGTCTCCTGTAAGGCGGTGAATAATCACATCGGGCGGAAGAAGTTCAAGTGAATCGGCCACGAGGCGTACATATTGCTCTTTTTCCATCAGTTTGAGCGAACCGGATTCGTATAGCTTTGCCATCGGGGTCTTTTTCAAAAGGTGCAACAAATGGATTTTAATGCCCTGGATATCCATTCCGGCACATGCGGATACGGTTTGCAGCATCATTTCTTCCGTCTCACCGGGCAGCCCGTGAATAATGTGGGCACACACCCGGATTCCATGTTCTCTCAATTTGTGAACGGCTTCAAGGAAGCAGTCTGTATCGTGTCCGCGATTGATCAGGACAGATGTTTTTTCATGGATGGTTTGCAGTCCCAGTTCGATCCACAAATAGGTTCGCCTGTTGAGTTCAGCCAGATAATCAACGACATCATCAGGCAAACAGTCCGGTCTTGTGGCGATATTCAGACCAACTACGCCATCCTGCTCCAGGATCAGCTCATACATTTCCCGCAGTACGTCAACCGGGGCGTAGGTGCCCGTAAATGCCTGAAAATAACCCAGATATTTTGCTTCCGGCCATTTGTTGTGCATGCGATCTTTCACTTCATGAAACTGCTTTAACAGGTCATCACGCCGGTTTCCGGCAAAGTCTCCGGAACCTCGGGCACTGCAAAAAGTACATCCGCCAATGGCCACTTTCCCGTCTCGGTTGGGGCAGGTAAATCCGCCATCCAATGCCACCTTGAATACCTTTTGCCCGAATACCCGGCGCAAATGACCGTTCCATGTATGATAGCGCTTGTCTCCCCACAACAGGGGGGCTTCGTTTGTTTCATCAGGTACCATGGGAATCATCCTTTGTTTTGGGTTCTTGCTTGTAAAGTCCGTTCTCTATTATACATGATTTTGATCTGCAAGTTTGGAGCCCTGATAATTCCCGGCTTGACAGATCCTCAATCAGAATAGAGCAACCGGCTCTCCAAAAAAGTTCAACAGGAAATGCATTTGGACAGAGGGAGTGGAATCATATCTATATGTTATGGATGAAACTATGTCAGATTGCGGAAGGAAAAAGGTGATCCGGATACCGGGCTCAACAGCGGGGGATTCCGATTTTTGTTACGACGGGGTGTTCTGACCATGGAACTTTGGATTTTCTTTGCGAAAAAGGCTTTCAGGGACAGCTCGTGAATGATGCATGCATCTTTCAGAAAAAGACAGCATCAAAGATGAACATGGTGAGGCTTTGGTATCAGATGTCTTTTTAAAAATAAAGGGATGTGCCTCCACATGCTGTTCTTCTTTTTAGCGGGTTTTTGGATGGGGGAGGTCTGGATGAGGATCATGGTATAATGAAGAAAAGGCATTCTGGGAGGAAAGCAACAGTGGAAGATGGCGACAGTTGGCTGGTGTTCGGGTTGACTGTTTTGCTGGTTCTTTTAAACAGTTTGCTTACCGTTGCAGAAATGGCTGTTCGTTACTCATGTGCCAGGAAAGCAGTACCGGAAATACCAGGGAGTTTGGAGGAAATTTTGCCTGTGATCCGGACGGGTCGGGTTCTGGCTTCACTCGGATTGGGGTGGATCGGCGGAACTTTTGCAATCCGGACGATTGAATCATGGCTTCGCAATTTTGGGCTGATTGACCGGGTGATTCCCTTTCTCGCTTTTGCAATCGGTTTTTTGGGTCTTGTTTATTTGCATTCGTTATTTGCAGGGATTATTCCCAAACTTATCGCTTTTCGAAAAAAAGAAAAAATAGTCCGTTTCCTGGGTTGCAGGTTAACAGGAACAGCCCGTTTATTCAAACCGGTCATACAAAAGTTGCAGCATCCGGCTTTTTCATGGTTGTGGAAACTGGAGAGCGATTCGTGCCGGCCAAAGAAAATTTCATCTGAAAATGAGTTCCATCAGTCTCTTTATCAAATTGGAACTGTTGATGAAAAGGCTTACAGTCTTTTGGATAACATTTTTATGTTTATTGACCGTCCAGTAAGAGAAGTGATGGTTCCCCGTATGGATATGGTCTGTTTCTATGAAGGGCAGTCATTTTATGAGATATCTGAAACAATCAGGCAATACGGACATACAAGATATCCTTTGTGCGGAAAAGACAAAGATGAGATTCTCGGAATTATTCATATAAGAGATGTGCTGGAAAAAATGCAGCAAGGCAACAAACCGGAGATCAAGGATTTGAGGCGGCCGGTGATATTTGTTCCGGAAACAATGCGCCTAAAGGAAATGCTTCGTCACCTGCAAAAAGAGAGAGCCGGTCTGGCTGTTGTGATTGATGAGTTTGGCGGAACATCGGGTCTGGTAACCTTTGAAGATCTGATTGCAGAAATTTTAAAAGAAATTCCCTGCCCTGTTTATAAACAGAAACGAGTAGCTTGTTTGTACGGGAAGAAAGCAGAACTTGATTCGAGTTGTCTGATTGAGGATGTTAATCAATATTTCAGCTGCCAGATCAAAGATACGCATAATGATACAATTGGCGGCTGGGTTTTCTCACAATTGGGAAGAGCTCCTGAAATTGGAGATCAGGTGATCTTTGGCCAGTTGATTTTTACTGTCAAGAAAATTGAGCAGTTTCGTATATTACGTATCGAGGTATCCTCATTGGAACCATGCCAACCCTGCCTGGTGCGGCCAGAGGAACCCGTGATTCAGCAATCTGTCCACCCGGAGTGGGAACAAGCCTTGCTGCATTCAAAATAGAAAAAAATCCAATAATGGAACATGGTTTTCGTTTAATTTGTCTGCTAATCTCCAGAAACTGTTTATTTATGTACTGACAGATAAAATAAAGGTTTGGCAGGGGGGTTATTGCCAAAACAGTTTCAGCTGATTGGAGGATCAACTTTTAAACAGGAACACATCAAAAGTCACCTCTTTATCTGAACCGAAATAGTAATAATTTTAATATAGTAGTAACTATACATATTAATAT
>JBAVDL010000311.1:0-3304 GCA_049587175.1 Thermoactinomyces sp. | reverse complement strand
CATCAGCGCAGGGAAATTCCCGGGCACCTCATCGAGAACAGAAGCGGCCTCCCCATCTTTTTCCTGTGCCTTGATCTGATCCCAGCTCTTTTTTACATCTTCCGATGTTTCTGCTTCCGCCGTCCCGAACACATGCGGATGACGGCGAATCATTTTCTCATTCAGATTCCGGATCACATCATGTATATCAAAAATCCCTTCTTCACTGGCAATTTGTGAATGCAACATTACCTGAAGCAATACATCTCCCAACTCATCAGCCATTGCATCAGGATCGTTTTCTTCAATTGCCTGCAAAAACTCGTACGCTTCCTCAAGCAAATACGGACGCAGACTTTCATGAGTCTGTTTCCGATCCCAGGGACAACCCTCAGGGCTGCGCAACAGGCGGATGACTTTAACCAAATATTCAAACCGGGAGTAAAAGTCAGCCTCCTTTTTCAGCGGAGGAACATATACGGAAGTAAGATCGTCGAAAAGCTCCTCATGATCCAGTTCATGAAGGGGAACCGAAGTAATCTGCTCCAACCCTTCAATCCCGCAAGCGGTAGCGATTTTTACCATATGGTCATACGGATAGATATCCATCAGCGTCAATTTGACTTCTGACGCAACAAACCGGCTGTAAACCTGTGCCACCAGTACATGGTTCCCCGGATCTATACTGGCCGAAGAAAATCCGGTTCCGTCCACCACTTGAAAGCCCTCAATCGGGTCTACCTTGAGTCGGCTAAAAATCGCATCCAAAAAACTGCCGCTTCCACCTCTGATATCCACCGTAACCCCATGTTCCGACTCTTTTTCCAAAAGAAGAGAAACCGTTCGTTCAGCAACCATCGGATGACCGGGAACTGCATAAACAATTGGAGACTTCCGGGATACGGCCTCCAATAAACGCCGCGCAATTTCCTCATAAACCGAAGCAAAATCATTTTCCGCTTCATAAACATCATCAAAAGAGGTAAAGGGAATTCCCTCTTCCGTCAACCAGCCCGCCACGGGTGTCCTGTTTGTCCTCAGAAAAAGAGTACTCTCCTGCTTTAAAATCTGCAGTGTTCCCAAAGACAGGGAATTCTGATCACCAAATCCCAGGCCGACAACGATAATTTTTGCCATCCTTCTCCTCCTTACCCGGACACGCTTACTCAAAAAAATCGGGATTCCTCATTCCTTGCTGTTCGGCAACCATCCCCACTTATCCAGCAAAGGAACAAGTTTTCTTCGCAATTTCGGTACTTTTTCCAATTCGTTGCGAGTCCAGACCCCAAATCGGAACAAAGCCCACAAATACACAATCATCCCCGCCAATACGGAGATCAAAGCGGTAACCGTCATGGCCAGCCTGAATTCCAGCACCGGCAACGTCAGGTATTGCAATCCATATGATACACCAAACACGGCAAATCCCATCCAGGCTACTGCCAGGCCGGTTAACAGCGTTTTTCTGTGCAACTGCGTTTTCCATTGAAACAGCTGCTTTAATTTAACAATCTGCAACAGAGCTGTGCAGGCAAAAGCAACTACTGTGGCAATTGCCGCACCGCGAATATCCCAAACAGGAATCAGAAGAGCATTCAGAACCGTTTTCAAAACAACGCCGATCAGTAAATATACAGCCGGTAAATACACTTTACCCAACCCCTGCAAAATTCCTGCAGAAACCATCGCCAAGGTTGAAAAAATACCGGTAAATGCCAAAACAGCCAATGCTTCAGAACCGGCCTGATCCTCAAACAGCATCACATTGGCCGGTTCTGCAATAACCGCCAGTCCTACCGATGCGGGAAGACCCAGCCCCCATGTCAGTTGCAGGGCAAGACGGGACTGACTCTCTACTTCCTGTTTCCGTTGTTTGGCTTTGGCTTCAGAAATCGCGGGGACAATCGACAAGGCCATCGCAGCTGCAAAGAATGTGGCCACCTGAACCAGGGGTTGTCCCCGGTCAAAAATCCCTTTCAGCCGGATTGCCCGCTCCATCTCCCACCCCGCATCCACCAGCAGGTTGGTTACAGTAAAGGAATCGACCAGAGAAAATACAGGGAGAATAAGCGAACCGATGCAAATGGGCAAAGAGTAGCGAAAAATCGCTTTCATTACTTTTTGAGGCGATTCCAGACCGGATGTTGTCACCGGATTACACAGTCTTTCCTGATCCAAATATGCTTTGCGCCAATAAAACAGCAACACAAACAAGGCTCCCGCCGCTCCGGTTGTCGCACCAAATACAGCACCTGCCCCGGCATAAACAAACCCCATTCCTCTATCCATAAAATACCAGGCAAGAACCAGAATGGTTGCAACCCGAATCACCTGCTCAACCATTTGTGAAGCTGCGGTAGGAACCATATTTTGCTGTCCCTGGAAAAACCCCCGCATCACAGCAAGAAACGGAATGATTAAAAGTGCAAATGAGACCGTCCGGACCGGCAAGGTCAACAACTCCCGGTTTCCCATCCATTCAGCCAACTGTCCCGCTCCGAAAAAAAGCAACAAGAAGGAGACAAGTCCAAGAAAAAATAAAGTAATGATCGAGATCCGGAAAATCTGCCATGCTCCTGAAAATTGGCCGCCGGACCATTTTTCAGACACCAGTTTGGAGATGGCAGCAGGAAATCCGGTTGTTGCCAGAATCAGCAAAACACTGTACAGGGGGTATACCTGCTGATAGACATACATTCCTTCGTCTCCGGTAATATTTTGATAAGGCACCTTATAAACCGCACTCAGTATTTTTGTAAACAAGGCCGCCCCGCCCAGGATAACTGCACCGCGAATGAAAGACCTTCGGCTCTCTTCCATCATTTTCGAGTAAAACCCCTCTCCATACAACACTGCAATCGCCCAGCTGTCGACAAAGCCTGAGGTGGCCGATTCTTTGGTGACGAAGTAACTTCGTAGCCGCTACAAAATGGATGTGTTCGATGGGAGGAAAATACCAGTATAACTGTTTTCCGCCTGAAATCGAACGCTGGAATACCTTGGCTGCCACTCAGCAAGGCGGAGCGGAATGAAGACATAAACCTCGTCCTGAATTACAGTTTTTCTGCAGTGTAAGATTGCTGCAATTGCTTTTCATTATACAAGAGTGTGCAAAGTTGGCAAAGAAAAAGCAGGTATATTCACCTGCTGGTCAAAACATCTTTAATTCTCCATCTGTTTTCCCAGGAAAGCTGCTGCCGTACTGGCCAGTTTCATCTCCAGTTCACCCAATTTTTCCCCTTCTTTCTTGGCCAAAACAATAACCGCCCCGATCGGGTCCCCACCTGCATTGATGGGAACAATGATATAAGACTGGTATTCTTCC
>JBAVDL010000310.1:0-6123 GCA_049587175.1 Thermoactinomyces sp. | reverse complement strand
AAAAGGTGGATGTGATTTTTCAGGCAGCAATCAAGGTGTTTGCAGACAGCGGTTTTGACCAGGCCAAGATGGATGATATTGCAAAGGAAGCAGGCGTGGCCAAAGGGACGATTTACTATCATTTCAAGAGCAAGGAAGATTTGTTTGTCGGCTTGATGAATGAAGGGGTACAGAAACTGATCGACTTTGCCAAACGCAATATTTCCATGTATGATTCTCCGACCGAGCAGATGCAGGCTTTGGTAGAAAGCCATGTACTTTTTTATGTAGAAAATGGCATGCTGGCCAAATTGTTGTTAAGTGAAGCCTTTGGAACCAAATCCCGGCAGTACCAGTTTCGCATCAAGATCCATGAGTATTTGCGGTTGATTGAAGAAATTTTGCTCAGAGGAACAGAAAAAGGCGAATTTAAAGTGAAACACGTGCCGGAAGCGGCAAGTGCCTTTTTTGGTGCTGCCAGTGTGGTTGTTTTGCAGAAACTGTACAATCTGGAAGAAAGTGAACCGCAGGAAATTGATGAAGCGGTTCCGCAGATGATTGGAAGTTTGCAGCATATTGTGATGTGCAGTATTAAAAATTCGAAATATCTGTAAGTTCCTTTCCTTGAATCATATCAGGAAAGGAGTATAATAGTTTTTGTGCTGACCAGTCAGTTCAAAAAAGGTTGGATGAGAGCACCTGCTTTGTAAGGAGGGGGAAAGATACTGAAAAAGAAACACTTCAGCCCTGCGATCCTGTCCGGCTTTGGAGACCTTCAGCAATTGTGGGCGAACAGGCAGATGCGTCTGGGATTGACAGGGCTGTTATTGATTCCTCTTATGTACAGCGTCATTTACCTGTTTGCTTTTTATGATCCGTATGACAATCTCCGATATCTCCCTGTTGCTGTTGTTAATGAAGACCAGGGGGCAGAGCAGGCTGGAGAACGGATTAACGTCGGGGAGGAACTGGTCAAGGAGCTTCACGAGGATTCCCGGGTGAAATGGGAGTTTGTTTCCCGGCAGCAGCTGAATCAAGGCTTGCAAAATGGCACTTATTATATGGGAATTGTTGTTCCCGAAAATTTCTCCAAAGCTGTTGTATCATTGGGTGAGGCAAATCCCTCTACCGGAAAAATGGAATATTATGTTGATGAAAGCAATAACTATTTATCCGGAACCATTGGCCAATCACTCAGGAGAGAATTGGAAACAAAGCTGGAACAAAAGTTGACCCGGATCTATGTTGACAAGATTTTTGCCGGGATTTCGGAATCCGCGAATGAGTTGCAGAAGGCGGCAAATGGTGCCGGTCTTCTGTCTGAAAAAACCGGGGAAGCCGCCGCCGGAGCCAAAACGGTTCAAGAAAGTGTACAGAAGCTGGAAAATGGAGCCAAGACCATTGAGCAAAACTTGCAGTTATTAAACGGAAAACTGGTTCAGGCCAAGGCACAGGTGGCAGACCGGTTTTCGCTCACAAAGCTTGAGAAGGCACAGGGCATGATCCATCGGATAAATGATGAGATCCAGAGGATTGCCAAAACCCCCTTGCCAGAAGCGCCTCCTGACATCAGCGGGTTTCTGCGGGAAAACCAGCATTCCATGGCAGAAGCAGACAAACAGATTGATGAAACCAGAACCGGTTTAAACCGATTGCTGCAAAAATATCCGGAATTGGCCAATGATGCCAGTGTGATCTCCATGAAAAGTTCCTTGAACAAAGCACAGGAAATCCATCAGTCGGAATCCTCCCAATTGAAGAGAATTCTCGAAAAACTCCCTGGATGGGAGCAAGGCTGGAAAGATTTCATCAATATTCGAGCCCAAATTGCCGCGGATGCCAATCGGTTGACCCGGCGAATGGATCAATTGGTGGCCAAGGCAAAGGAACTGGACAGTGCAGCCAATCAGGTGGTTGAGGCTACTTCCCGATTGGCGGGCGGGCAGCAGCAACTGGTAAACGGGCTGCATCAACTGGAAGCGGGAACTGGCCAATTGCACCAGGGGCTGGGAAAAATCCAGGCAGGACAGTCTGAGTTGCACCAGGGGCTGAGCGGAGGCGTGGCCAAAGCGAAAGAACAGCTTCAGGGTGCAGACGAAAAGGGAAAAGTGATTGCGAACCCGGTAGATGTGGATGAACATGTCCATCACGCGGTTCCCAATTATGCCACAGGATTTGCCCCGTATTTTATTTCCCTTTCTCTCTGGGTTGGCGCAATGCTGTTGTTTACGGTGGTTGATCTGTACCAGGTATTTGATGATCGTAAACAACCGTTATCCTTGGCGGCAAGCGGACTGATCGGTATCGGGCAGGCCGTGCTTTTGATTTCTGCAATTGTCTTTGTTCTGAAAATCAAACCGTTTTTGCCGGTCTGGCTTTACCTGTTCAGCTTCCTGATGGCGCTGACTTTTATTGCTCTGAACCGGATGCTGATCGTTTGCTTTGGCAATGTCGGACGCTTTCTGTCGATTGCCATTTTAATGCTGCAACTGGCGTCAAGCGCGGGGACGTATCCAAAGGAACTGTTGCCATCATTTTTCCAGGAAATTCATGAATTTTTGCCGATGACTTATACCGTACAGGGACTTCGGGCGATTCTTTCCAGTGGAAATATGCAAACCGTTACCAACAGTATGTATATTTTGCTCGGTTTTACAACTCTTTCCTTCTTGTTGAGCCAGTTGCATTTGCAACTGGGAAAACCGTTAGTCAAGCGAAGTGTAAAAGCCTTCAAAACAAGATTGAACCATGCCTGAAAAAAGTGTCCGGAATCAACCGGGCACTTTTTTATTCCAACATACTGCTGATTCCCGCCCGGACAGACTGGACAAACCGGTTAAACAAAGGCGTTGGATGCTTGCGTCCAGCCCGGTTCATTCCCTTGAAAAAACGGGCTCGCAAGCCTGCAGTCAGTTCGATTTGCAACCCCTGTTTTCTTGCGCCCCGATTAATAATATTTCCTGGATCTGTACCTTGCAGATGATTGGGCGATGCTTTTACCTGAAATGAAGAACGGGAGAGCGCTGCTTCTACTTTCCCGAGCAATGTCCGGTCACGTCCGCCCAGGTAAACGGCCTTCCCGGTTCCCTTCGCCCCATGAATGGCAATAACATACATTGCATTTGCCACCATCGCCAGGGCATGGGGTTCGTCAAAATGAACGGATGTGATATGTAACCGGTGGTTGTCTTTTCTTCTTTCCCCCCGAAAGTCATAGAAACTCCAGTCAGGTTCGGCGATGGCCCTGGCCAGCTCACTGGTTCCCGGTTCAATGCCTCCGCCGTGGATAGCCAGTATGGCAATTTCCGGTCTGGCAAAATAAAGGGAAATGGAATAATCTTCGCCAATTTTTTCAGAGGCGGCCAATTGCCGAATATTTTGGTACCGATCCACTGCACAGGTCCTCCTTTGTCAATAGCATTTATTTTTTATCTTTTTAAATCGTAATATTTACGATTTACATAACAAAAGATTGGCGTTATAATATAAAAAGATTTTGCAAGACGGAATCAATCCAATTAAAGGTGATGTAGAATATGGAAAAATGGTTGAAAATTGCAACACCTTTGCTGTTACTGGTCTTTCTTGTATTGGCCGGATGTTCCGAAAATCCTTCAGCCAACAGCAAAAACACAGAGGGAAAATTGCAGGTCTATACCAGTATCTATCCACTTTATGATTTTGCGAAAAAAATTGGCGGTTCGCATGTAGCGGTGACCAATCTGATTCCTCCGGGTGTTGATCCGCACAGCTTTGAACTTCAGGCACGGGATATGGGCAAACTTAGTGAAGCGGATTTGCTTGTCTATAACGGGGGTGGATTTGAACCGTGGATGGAACGGGTAAAAAAAATGCTTGATCCCGATAAAATCAGGGTAGTCAATGCAGCAGAATCCATTCTTCCGGACGGGGGACAAGCTTCCCGTGAGGTATCTCACGAAATATCCCATGAACATGGCCATGGTGATGAACATCTGGAGAATGGATCGGATCCGCATGTATGGCTGGATCCGCAGTTGGCCAAACAGCAGGCGGCAGCGATTCGGGACGCTCTCATGCAATTGGATGCATCCCATAAGGATGAATATATGAAAAACTATGACCAATTGGCGTCGGAACTGGATCAACTGGATCAGGAATTCAGGGAAATGGCGGCTCGGGCGCCGAAGAAGGAATTTGTTGTTTCCCATGCCTCCTTTACCTATCTGGCCAAACGGTACGGTCTGGAGCAAATCGCTGTCTCAGGTCTGAGTCCGTCGGATGAACCGAGTCCGCAGGAACTGAAAAAAATTATTGAACATGTGAAAGAACACGACATTGATGTGATCCTGTTTGAAACGCTGGTCAGCAGCAAGATGGCCCAGGTTATCAAAAATGAAATAAAGGCAGAGGCGCTGGTATTGAACCCGCTCGAAGGATTAACGGAAACAGAAATGAAGCGGGGAGAGGATTATTTCTCTGTTATGCGCAAAAATAAGGAAAACCTGGCCAAGGCATTGGGGGTTGCAATCAGTGAATGATCCAGTCGTGGAAATAAAAAATCTCTCCTACACGTATGATGAACAAAAGGTGCTGGATGAGATCAGTCTGACCGTAAACAAGGGTGAATTTCTCGGAATTGTCGGGCCGAATGGTTCCGGCAAATCAACGTTGATCAAATGCATGCTTGGCATTTTAAAGCCGCAGCAGGGGAGCATTTCCATCTTTGGCAGCCCGATTCGAAAGCTTCCGGACAGATCGCGAATCGGCTATGTCTCCCAAAAGGCCAACAGCTTCAATTCCGGATTCCCCGCCACAGTCAAAGAAGTGGTTGCCTCGGGATTGTACGGAAAACTGGGGCTGTTTCGTCGTATGGGCAAAAAGCATATGGAGCAAGTGGAACGGGCCATCGCCCAGGTTGACTTATTACCCTATATGAACCGCAATATTGGAAAGCTGTCGGGCGGGCAACAGCAGCGGGCATTTATTGCGCGGGCGTTGGTGGCTGCTCCTGAACTGCTTGTGCTGGATGAACCGACGGTCGGAATCGATGCCAGAACAACAGAGCAATTTTACGAGTTATTAGGACACCTTCACCGTGAACAAGGTCTGACGATGATAATGGTTACGCATGATATTGGTGCGGTTTCCTCAGTCGTTGATCGGGTAGCCTGTTTGAACAGGCATTTGTATTATTATGGAGATCCGGCCGGTTTTAAGGAAAAACAGCAGGAAATCCTGACCCGGGCATATGGTCATGATCTCCAGGTCGTCAGTCATTATCATTGAGAAAGAATGGGGGGAAGGCGCCTTAAGCGGCGCTTTTTCATATGATAGAAATCATTATGCAGTATGAATGGATGCAAAATGCGTTTTATGCCGGTATGATTATTGGACTCATATCGCCGCTGGTCGGGGTTTACCTGGTGGTTCGCCGCATGTCGCTGATTGCGGATGCACTTTCGCATGTGACCTTGTCCGGAGTGGCTGCCGGGATGCTCATGCAAAAAGAGCTTCCCCTCTTTTATGCGGTAAATCCTTTATATGTCGGAATGGTTTTCTCTGTGGCGGGATCTTTGTTTGTGGAGCAAATTCGCCGTTTGTACAAAACCTTTGAGGAGATTGCGATTCCGATTATCCTGTCCGGAGGTATCGGATTGGGCGTCGTGCTGATCAGCGCCGCCGATGGTTTCAATGTGGACATTGCCGGCTATCTGTTTGGGAATATCCTGGCTGTGGGACGGGATGAATTGTGGTTAATGGTGGCGATTGGAGTTCTTGTCGTCCTGTTTGTTTTCCTCTTTTACAAAGAGATGTTCGCTCTTTCCTTTGATGAGGAACATGCCGTGTTGGCGGGGATCCCACGCAAATGGATCAATTTCCTTTTTATCATCATGGTTGCTCTGGTCATAGCAGCTTCGGTTCGTGTAGTTGGAATTTTGCTGGTCTCCGCCCTCATGACCATTCCGGTTGCGGCAAGCTTGCAGTTTACAAACAGTTTCCGCCAGACATTGATATGGTCGGTATTTTTTTCACAATTGGCAGTGTTTAGCGGACTGTCTGCCGCTTATTACCTTGACTGGGCATCCGGTGGAACGATTGTCCTGGTTTCCATTCTGATTTGGTTGATCGTTTTATTTGTCAAAAAAATGACGAGGATGATGA
>JBAVDL010000309.1:0-1848 GCA_049587175.1 Thermoactinomyces sp. | reverse complement strand
CATAAAATAGAAGAAATCGTGCGTGAAGAAATGGATAAAATCGGTGCACAGGAGCTTCTGATGCCAACCTTGCACCCGTCTGAATTGTGGAAGGAATCCGGCCGCTGGGAAACTTACGGGCCTGATTTGTTTACCATGCAAGATCGTCATGACCGGACATTTGCAATTGGACCGACCCATGAAGAGGTTATTACCGATTTATTGCGTGGAGAAATAAATACCTACAAAAAGTTGCCCATGATTCTGTATCAGATCCAGACAAAATTCCGTGACGAGAAACGCCCGCGTTCCGGTTTGTTAAGGGGTCGCGAATTCCTGATGAAAGATGCCTATTCTTTCCATGCAGACCGTGATTCGTTGGATGAAGCTTATGAAAAAATGTACCAGGCATATAACAGGATTTTTTCACGGATTGGACTCAAATTCCGGGCAGTGGAAGCAGACTCCGGCTCTATGGGAGGAAAGGGAACCCACGAGTTTATGGCTTTGGCC
Organism: Thermoactinomyces sp.; assembly: GCA_049587175.1. Taxonomy (GTDB): domain Bacteria; phylum Bacillota; class Bacilli; order Thermoactinomycetales; family Thermoactinomycetaceae; genus Thermoactinomyces. The sequence goes on along the minus strand of JBAVDL010000309.1, from coordinate 1,356 downwards.
GATGCTGGTGAGGATACGGTGGTTATTTGCCGGACATGTGATTATTCTGCCAATGTGGAAATGGCAGAAGTTGTCGGGGACTATAAACCGGCCGGACAGACTCCTGTACCTGCAGCGGAAAAAGTGGATACCCCGCAAAAGCGGACGATTGAAGAGGTGTCAGCTTTTCTTGGCGTACCAACATCCCGGTTGGTCAAAAGCCTGATCTTTCTGGTTGATCAGGAGCCGGTGCTTGTAATGGTTCGTGGTGATCATGAAGTCAATGATGTTAAAGTGAAAAATTTATTGAACGGCATGGTTTGCGAACTGGCTGATGAACAAACGGTAAAGGAGATCGCCGGTGTGCCAGCCGGATTTGTAGGACCTGTCGGGCTGAAGAAAAAGATACGAATTCTGGTAGATCAGGCTGTCATGCAATTGAATGAAATGGTTACCGGGGCCAATGAGATTGACAAGCATTTGCTTCATGTACAGGCAGGACGTGATTTTGAGGCAGATGTAATCGGGGATTTCAGAAATATTGAAGAGGGAGATACCTGTCCTCGTTGCGGAGGAGTTATCTCACTTCGCCGCGGTATTGAAATCGGTCATGTATTCAAACTGGGTACCCGATACAGTGAAGCAATGAATGCCCGCTTCCTGGATGCCAATGGAAAAGAACAACTATTTATTATGGGTTGTTATGGTATTGGCGTATCACGTGCGGTTTCTTCGGTTGTAGAGCAAAACCATGATGACAATGGCATTGTTTGGCCTGTTTCGATTGCTCCGTATACGGTTCATTTGATTGCTGTCAATATGAAGAACAAGGAGCAGGCCGAAGTTGCAGAGTCCTTGTATGCTGAACTCCAGGATGCAGGGTATGAAGTATTGTTTGATGATCGAAAAGAGCGGGCTGGTGTCAAGTTTAAAGATGCTGATTTGATTGGGATACCGGTTCGTATCACGGTAGGATCCAAAGCGGGGGACGGTTTGGTTGAATTGAAACTGCGTCGATCCGGCAAAGCACAGGATGTTCCGGTTGAGCAGGTAATTGGTGAATTGCCGGATTGGATCAGGCAGGCCAATGAAATGTGATGGGAAAGCCCTTCTTTTCTGTATGAAAAGGAGGGCTTGATTGTTATTTCATAAATTAAATACAAGTTTTATAAAAAAAGTCCTTGATCTTTTTTTGTGGAGGTGATATATTATTACTTGTCGCCGCGATGAGCGGTTAAAAAAGAAAACACGCACCTTGAAAATGAGATATGGAAGAAGCATGACGAGATAGGAAATTGATCGATGCAGGATCATTTTCCGCGTCATTCGTCAAGTTGCAATCACCGGGAGAAGTAATCTCCAAGGAGCAAACATGTA
>JBAVDL010000308.1:0-11299 GCA_049587175.1 Thermoactinomyces sp. | reverse complement strand
GGACGGTACCATTGAATATATCGACCGCTTGGACAGTCAGGTGAAAATTCGCGGGCATCGGATTGAGCTGGGAGAAATTGAACGATGCCTGATGGAAGAAGAAGAGATTCGCGATGCGATTGTAGTTATGGATAACCATCAGGGGGCTTATCTATGTGCCTATTTTGTGGCGGATACAAAAATAGAACCAGGTACCTTGCGCAAAAGATTGCAGCAAAAACTGCCTGATTACATGGTGCCCAATTATTTTGTAGAATTGGATGCCATTCCTTTGACTGCCAACGGAAAAGCGGATAAACGGTCATTGCCCAAGCCTGATTTTACTGGCAGGACAGCGGAAAATTATGCTGAACCGACAACAGATCTTGAAGCGTATCTGGCCCAGGTATGGCAAGATGTACTGGGAATTGAAAAGGTAGGCATTCACGACAATTTCTTTGAAATGGGCGGAGACTCGATCAAGGCCATTCGTATTGCGGCCCGTCTGAACCAGCAGCAAATGAAACTGGAGACAAAAACCCTGTTCCGATACCCGACGATTGCTGAACTGGCTCCCCATATCAAAAGCGGGTCAAACACTCTGGAGGAGGAAGAAGAGGTTACAGGGGAAGTCCGTTTAACTCCGATTCAACACTGGTTCTTCTCCCTTCAATCTGAAGAACCCCATCACTTTAATCAGGCGATGATCCTGCATTCGGCTGATGGCTGGAACCGTTCATGGGTAGACGAGGCTTTTCAGGCGTTGGCAAAACATCATGATGCTTTGAGAATGACATATACCTTTGCGGACGGGGAAGTGAAACAGATCAACCGGAGTGCCAAACATCCCGCTTTTACGGTGGAAGAAGCGGAGTTGGCGGAACCCGCATTGAAAAGCCTGGAAGAACATGCTGACCGATTGCAGCAAAGTCTCAGCCTGGAGAACGGGCCGCTTGCCCGGCTTGGAATTTTCCATGCGGAAAACGGGGACTACTTGTTGATTGTTATCCACCATTTGGTTGTAGATGGTGTATCTTGGCGAATTATACTGGAAGACTTCAAAACGGCATATCATCAGGTGAAAAATGAGAAAAAAACGGTTTTGCCTCAGAAAACAAGTTCTTTCAAAACATGGGCCAGTCAGCTGTACCAATATGCAAACAGCAAAAAATTGATGAAAGAGAAGAAGTACTGGCAACAACTTTGCGCAAGCAAAACAGAGGCTTTGCCAAAAGACTTTGCCTGGTCTGGACAAAGGCTGCATAAGGATATGGATGAAATTGAATTGGTGCTGGATGAGGTTCAGACAAGGCAATTGTTGACGAGGGCACACCAAGCCTATCATACCGAAGTAAATGATTTGTTGCTGGCAGGATTGGTACTGGCAATCAATGAATGGACCGGACAGTCGAAAATCCCCCTTGATCTGGAAGGGCATGGCCGTGAAGAAATTATTGAAGGCGTAGACCTGAGCCGGACTGTTGGCTGGTTTACTTCAATGTATCCTGTTGTTTTTGAACTTCAGGATTCCCGCTTGTCCAGAGTGATTCCGGCCGTCAAGGAAACATTGCGGCAAGTTCCCAACAAAGGAATCGGCTATGGTATATTGCGTTATTTGACACCGGCTGAACAGAAACAGGATTTGTCTTTTGATCTGGAACCGGAAATCAGTTTTAACTATCTCGGACAGTTTGATGAAGAGGGATTGGGGACAAACGAGCTTCCGACCGGAAACTGGTTCAGTCCGCTTACGCCTGAACCGCACATTCTCGCCTTTAACAGCATGGTGATTGATGGAAGGCTTAAAGTCCGTGTGGGTTACAATACCCGTCTGTTCAAAAAGGAAACGGTAGAAGCAGTCGCCCAACGTTTTCTCAATCATTTGTCGCAATGTGTCCAGCATTGTCTCAATAAAAAGGAATCGACCCGCACACCAAGTGATTTTCATGTAAAAGACCTGTCCATGGCTGAGCTGGAATACATCTGTTCTCTCTTGCCGGCTGACCGGATCCAGGATATTTATCCGCTTTCTCCCTTGCAAAAAGGGATTCTGTTTCACGCCATCCAGACGCGAATCCAGTATTTTGAGCAGTTTTACCTGGATCTGGATGGAACCGTTGACTTTGCTGTATTTAAACAGAGCCTGGAAGAACTGGTCCAGAAGCATGATGTACTGCGGACGGTATTCCTGTTTCAAAACCTGGCCCAACCGATGCAGGTCGTGCTGAAAAATGCGGAGGTATCCATCCGATATGAAGATTTGAGCAATCTGTCGGAGACGGAACAACTGGCGTATTTGCAAAAATTCAAGCAGGAAGACCGGAAAAAGGGATTTGCAACCTTGCACGAACCGTTGCTTCGCTTTGCCCTGTTCAAACTGGCTGACCAACAATTCCATTTCGTATGGAGTTTCCATCACCTCCTGTTTGACGGCTGGTGTATTTCCCTTTTGCTGGAAGACTGGCTGTCCATGTATGAGGCCGGGTTGCAAGGAAACACATTGCAAACGGAACGGGTAACACCTTACCGCGAATATATCCGCTGGCTGGAAGAGCAGGATCATGAGGAAGCAAAAGCGTTTTGGAAAGAGTATCTGCATGGTTATGAGCAGACAGCAAGTGTTTTGGGTCAGGGAATCGGGAAGAAAAACGATTATGAACTGGAGAAAAAGGAAACGGTTTTTACCCTGCCGCAAAAATTGACAGAACGGCTGACAACACTGGCGCAGCAGTATCATGTCACGCCAGGCACATTTTTCCAGACAATCTGGGGTGTATTGTTGCAGAAATACAATAATACGGATGATGTCGTCTTTGGAACTGTCGTATCAGGAAGACCTTCAGAATTGCCGCAGGTAGAAAAAATGGTCGGACTGTTTATTAATACGGTTCCCGTCCGGATTCGCAGCATGGAGTATGACACTTTTGCAACCCTGTTACAGAGAGTGCAGCATGAAATTTTGGAAGCAGAAAAAGTCCATTTTGCTTCTTTGGCCGAGATCCAGGCAAATACTCCATTATATAACAGGCTGTTCGATCATATCGTGGCCTTTGAAAACTATCCGCTGGATCCCGACAGCTTTAAAAACCGGAAGGAAAAACTGGGTTTTTCTCTCACCAGCATGGATGCATTTGAACAGGACAATTATGGAATCGGCCTGATTGTATATCCGGGAGACGAATGGATTGTCAAACTGAAGTATGATACGGAATTTTATAACGGATATCAGATAAAGCAGGTTATAAGCCATTTACAGACATTAATGGAGAGAATCCTGGAGAATCCGGAAACGCCTGTTGATCAACTGGAGATTGTTTCAGAAGAGGAAAAGAAAAAATTGCTGATCGAATTTAATTGCAAAAGGGCAGATTATCCCCGGAATGTTGCGATTCATCAATTGATTGAAAAACAGGTTGAAAAAAGTCCCCGCAAAATTGCTTTGGTTTACAAGGATCAAGAGTGGACTTACCAGGAATTGAATGAACGGGCCAATCAACTGGCGCGGATTCTCAGAGATCGGAAAATTGGACGTGAAGATATTGTTGGAATTATGATGAACCGTTCGCCGGAATTTATCGTTTCGATTTTGGCGACGTTAAAGGCGGGAGGGGCATATCTTCCGATTGATCCGGAATATCCGGCCAGCCGGATTCAGTACATGCTGGAAGACAGCAAGGTGAAACTGTTGCTGGTACAGCCGGAAACCCAGGTTCCATCCGGTTACCGGGAAAGTACCCTGGTTGTCAATGACTCATTGCTGCAAGGAGATACATCCAATTTGCCAGTTGTCAACCAGCCGGATGATCTCGCCTACTTGATTTATACATCCGGTTCGACAGGAAAACCGAAAGGCGTTATGGTTGAGCACCAAAACCTGTGCAATCTTGTTTTAATCGCCAAGCCTTACAAAATTAATAGAAACAGCCGCGTTTTGCAATTTGCATCAATCAGCTTTGATGCTTCGGTAGCTGAAATATTTCCAACGCTGGTTGTGGGAGCGACCTTGTATCTGGAAGATAAAATGGTCTTGCTCAATTCACTGGTTCAATATTTAAAAGAAAAAAGAATCAGCAATGTGACGTTGCCCCCGTCGGTTCTTAAAAATGTCCCGTACGACGAACTTCCGGACATGAAGACCATTATCAGTGCAGGAGATATATGTTCCCCTGATGTGGTGAATAAATGGAAAAACGGACATACCTTTATCAATGCCTATGGACCAACCGAAACAACGGTATGTGCAACGATTGCTGAATTTCATGATTCTGTTTCCAAAACATCAATCGGCAAACCGTTTTTTAACCAGCAGATATACATCGTGAATAAACAAAATCAGCTGCAGCCGATTGGAGTGCCTGGCGAACTGTGTATCAGCGGAGCGGGATTGGCTCGTGGTTATTGGAACCAACCGGAATTGACAGCAGAGAAATTTGTGGATAATCCTTTTGTTCCAAATACCAGAATGTACAAGACAGGGGATTGGGCACGCTGGTTGCCGGATGGAAATATTGAGTATCTGGGCAGAATGGACGATCAGGTGAAAATTCGCGGTTACCGTGTGGAGTTGGGAGAAATCACCAACCAGCTGATCAAACATCCGAGTGTGGAAGAGGCAACGGTAATTGCATGCAAAGACAAGACGGGTCAGGAATATTTGTGTGCGTACTTTACTGCATCAGGCAGATGGTCGGTAACGGAATTGCGCCAGCACTTGATAAAAGAGTTGCCGGAATACATGATTCCGTCCCACTTTGTGGAACTGGAACATATCCCGCTGACTCCTAACGGAAAAATTGACAAAAAAGCATTGCCTGAACCGGTTCAGGCGATTCAGGTCAATCCGGAATCGGCTTCTCCTGCAAATGAAGTGGAAGAAAAACTGGTGCAGATCTGGGGAGAGGTCCTGGGGCTTAAAAGCATCGGCATTCATGATGACTTCTTTGAACTGGGAGGAGATTCGATCAAGGCCATTCAGATCATATCACGATTGCATCAGCAGGATCTTAAATTGAAAATCAATGATTTGTTTGATCATCCTACGATTGGCGAACTGGCACCTTATATCAAACGGACAGAATCTGCAGCAGATCAGGAGCAAGCCGAAGGAGAACTGCCGCTTACACCTATTCAGCATTGGTTCTTTGCACAAAACTTTGCCAACTTGCATCACTGGAATCAATCCATGATGTTGTTTCATCCCGAGGGGTTTGAGTCTCATCTGGTAAGACAGACATTTTCAAAACTGGTTGAACATCATGATGCCTTAAGGATGACCTTTGAATGTGATGGACACAAGTGGAAGCAAAGAATCCGGAGTCTGGAAGAGGGCGATTTCTTCCATTTCCATGAGTTTGATTTTCGGCACGATTCTGATCCGGCGCCTGGAATCCGGAAAGCTGCTGAGGAACTGCAACGGATGAACAGTTTGACACAAGGGAAATTGATTCAGTTGGGATTGTTCAGGACAGATGAGGGAGATCATCTGCTTATTGTCATTCACCATTTGCTGGTAGATGGTGTATCATGGCGTATTTTGCTTGAGGATTTTGCTGCCGTGTATCAGCAGGCATCAGCCGGCCAGAAACTGATTCTGCCCAAAAAAACGACTTCGTATCAAAGATGGAGCAAAAGGCTGGCTGAATATGCCAATACCCCGGAAGCTCTGGCGGAACTTCCGTTCTGGAAACAGGTAACCGAGACGGCGGTTCCTTCATTGCCAAAGGACTTTGCAGGTCCGGAACAAAATCTGCTGCTTCATCATGAAACGGTGACGGTACAGCTTACGGAAGAGGAAACCGGGAAACTCCTTACCGGGGTACATCACGCCTATCATACCGAAATCAATGATCTCCTGCTGGCAGCGCTGCTCCTGGCCATCCGGAAATGGACCGGTTCTCACAAGGTTCTGATCAATCTGGAAGGACACGGTCGGGAAGAAATCATGGACGATATGGACTTGAGCAGAACAGTGGGATGGTTTACCTCATCTTTTCCGGTTGTGTTGCGCCTGGAAAAAACGGATGTGGGTGAAGTCATCAAGCAGGTAAAAGAGCAATTGCGGGAGGTCCCCAACAAGGGAATCGGGTATGGGGTTTTGAAATACCTGACTTCCCTGCAGCAAAAAAAGGGAATCCGTTTCATCGAGCCGGAGATCAGCTTTAACTATCTGGGGCAATTTGACCGCGATGTAGACAATGAACTCTTTGGCCCGTCCCGGATGCCAAAGGGAGATGATGTCAGTCCGTTATCATCCAGCCCGTATCTGCTGAATATTTACGGGATGGTTATGCACCGTCGGCTGGAAATGCATTTTGACTACAACCGGCAAATTTACCGGCCCGAAACCATAACCGGAGTGGCTGAGGAATTTATAAGCCAGTTGCGCCGGATCATTGACCACTGTTCTTCAAAAGAAGAAGAGTTGACACCCGGTGACTTTGGCTCCAGTGATTTGACATTTGAGGAATTGAAGGATATTTCCGACCTGCTTTCCGATTTGTAAAGCAAAAACAGGGGTCTTTCAGGATGAAGACCCCTGGCTTTTCATGAAATCAGGTAATGTTGAGGAGATTGATTATGGAAATAAAACAACAGGACATTCTTTCCCTGTCCCCTATGCAGGAAGCGATTTTGTTTCACTCCCTGTTTGATAAAGGAAACTCCTATTTCAAACAACTGTTGATCCAGGCAGAAGGGGACTTCAAGCCGGAGTTGTTTGAAAAAAGCTTGAATCTGTTGATTGACCGATATGAAATCTTTCGGACGGCCTTTCTGTATAAAAAAGTGAAAAAGCCGCGTCAAGTTATTTTAAAGGAGCGCAAAATCAAGATCCTGTACGAGGATATTTCCCATTTGCCGGATGAAGAAAAGGAACAGCAAATCAGGGCGAGAATCAAACAGGATCAGGATCAGCCCTTTGATCTGCTCAAAGATGTGTTGCTCCGTGTTACAGTGCTGAAAACAGGTACCCGTCGGTTTCAGATCATCTTCAGCAGCCATCATATCCTCCTGGATGGATGGTGTATGGGGATTATTTTTGACGACCTGTTTCAGATATACGGGAAACTCAGACGCAATGAGCCGGTGCCGGCCGGGAAAGTGCCGCAATACCGCGAGTTTATCCACTGGCTGGAAAAACAGAATCAATCAGTAGCCAAAGCATACTGGAAACAGCTTTTGTCAGGATATGAAGAACCGGTTCAGGTTCCAGGCAAGGAACGGGTTGCAGACGGGGAATATAAACTGGGAGAACTGGAACTGAAACTGGGTGAAAACCTGACCCGGAAATTGAACAAGATGGCGCGCAGTCACCATCTTACCCTGAATAATGTCATTCAGACGATCTGGGGGTTATTGCTGCAACGGTATAACAATACAGAAGATGTTGTTTTTGGATCGGTTGTGTCCGGACGGAATAAACCAATCCGCGATATCCAGAAGATGGTTGGCCTGTTTATCAACACGATCCCCGTTCGTGTAAAGGGTTCCGGCGAAGAACGGTTTGTCGATCTGGCCAAACGTGTCCAGCAATCCGCGTTGGCTTCCGAACCGTACGATTATGTATCGCTCGCCGATATACAGGAAAGTATGCAGTTTGGCGGGCAATTGTTTGACCATATTGTGGTTTTCGAAAATTACGCATTTGATCCCAATGTGTTTGACAAATACACGGAACAACTTGGTTTCAAGATTGAAGCCAAAAGTACCTTTGACAAGACCAACTACGACTTTAACGTGATTGTGCAGCCGGGGGAAGAACTGGCCATTCTGTTCCAATACAACGAACTGGCCTATTCCAGAACCCGGGTGGAAAGATTGTTTGGCCACTTCCGGCACATAGCGGAGCAAGTGACTCAACAACCGGAGAAATTGTTAAAAGAAATTGAGCTGGTGACAGAACCGGAGAAAAAGCAGCTGCTCCATCAATTTAATCAGACGGATGCCGATTATCCCCGGGAAAAAACGATTCAGGAAATCTTTGAGGAACAGGCAGACAAATATCCAGAGCAAATTGCTGTAAAAATCCGTGAAAAAGCACTTACATACAAGGAATTGAATGAACAGGCGAACCAGTTGGCGCACGTTTTACGTAAAGAGGGCATCGGACGCGGACAAATTGTTGGTCTCATGACCGAACGATCACTTGAAATGATGATCGGAATGCTGGCAATTGTAAAAGCCGGAGGGGCCTATATGCCGATTGATCCCGAATATCCGCAGGATCGCAAGCAATTTATGCTGCAAGATTCAGAGGCGTCTGTTCTCCTGTTGCAGCCGGGATTGGAAATACCCGCTTCTTACCAGGGCAAGATTGTCCGCCTGTCTCCTGAAGTATGGAAATCGGAAGACCGTTCCAACCTGAATGGTATCAACCGGGCGGATGACCTTCTTTATGTGATCTATACCTCGGGATCAACAGGGAAACCGAAAGGCAACCGAACCATTCACCGCAATGTGTTACGTACGGTCATCAACAGCGGTTATATAGAGATCAGTAAAAATGACCGGCTGCTCCAATTATCCAATTACTGTTTTGACGGATCGACGTTTGACATTTATGGCGCTTTGTTGAATGGAGCTGCCCTGGTGATGGTTCCCAAAGAAGTCGTAACTGATTTTACCCGGCTGTCCCAACTGATCCGTGACGAACAGATTACCGTCACATTTATGACTACCTCCCTGTTTAATACCATCGTGGACCTGGATCCGTACTGTTTGCGTAATCTGCGCAAGGTGCTGTTTGGAGGGGAAAAGGCATCCATCAAACACGTGCAAAAGGCTGTCAGGGTACTGGGAGAAAACCGCCTGGTCAATGTATACGGGCCTACAGAAACAACCGTGTTTGCGACAACCTTTCCCATTGACAATTCGGTACTGGACACCCATCGTGTGCCAATCGGCAAACCATTAAACAATACCCGATTATATGTGTTGAATCGATGGGGGCAACTGCAACCGGTTGGCATTCCCGGTGAGCTTTGCATCAGTGGAGACGGTGTAGCCAAAGGATATCTGAACCGGCCGGAACTGACCCGGGAACGGTTTGTTGAAGATCCGTTCCAGCCAGGAAAGTGCATGTATAAAACAGGTGATTTGGTGCGGTGGTTGCCTGACGGGAATATTGAATATCTTGAGCGGATGGATGACCAGGTCAAAATTCGAGGCCATCGGATCGAAACAGGCGAAGTGGAGTTGAGGCTCCTGTCCCATCCAAAAGTCTTGAATACTGTAGTGGTAGCGGATAAAGATGAAAACGGGCATTCATATTTAAGTGCGTATGTCGTTGCTGAACGGGACATTTCCCATACCGAACTCAGGGAATACATGTCTGAAACGCTGCCGGATTACATGGTGCCGGATTATTTTGTGCAAATGGCTCAACTTCCGCTTACACCAAATGGAAAGGTGGACAAAAGAGCACTTCCCAAACCATCAGAAGCAGGAAGAAATAAAAAACGGAAATATGTTGCAGCAACAAATCCCATAGAAGAAAAACTGGTAAAAATCTGGCAAGGTGTTCTGGATGTTGAACAGATCGGAATTCATGATGACTTTTTTGAATCAGGCGGTCATTCATTAAAAGCAATGGTTCTTTCTTCCCAGGTAAATAAACAGTTTCATGTCGATTTCCCGTTAAGGGAAATTTTTGCCCGTCCGACGGTTCAAAAACAGGCAGATTATATCCGGAAGTGCCAGCAAAAGGAATTTACAGAAATTTCTCCTGCTCCGACAATGGAGTATTATCCGGTTTCCTCAGCCCAGAAACGGCTTTACATGGTAGGACAACTGGAAGGATTGGGAACCGGTTATAATATGCCTTATGTTTTTCGCATCCGTGGCTCTGTGCCGGTCAGGAAACTGGAAGGCGCACTGCAATCATTGGTTGTCCGGCATGAAGCATTAAGAACTTCTTTTCATCTGGTCAAGGGGGAACTGAAGCAAAAAATCCATCCGGAAGTCTCCATTACGATTGAGTCTTATCAGGCGGAAGATGAGCATCAGTGCAAACAGATCATTCGTCAGTTTATTCGCCCGTTTGATCTGGAGCAGGCCCCGTTGATGCGAATCGGCTTGCTTGACCGGACCGACTCGGAAGAACAATTTTTATTGATGGATTTTCATCATATCGTGGTGGATGGGGTTTCGATCCAGATAATGTTCCAGGAATTAATCAGCCTGATGAAAGGGGAAGAATTGCCGCTGCCAGCTTTGCAATACAAGGATTATGCAGTATGGCAGCAAAATGCCCGGCAAAAGGAGGAGTGGACCCGGCATGAAGAGTACTGGCTGAACAAGCTTTCCGGAGAATTGCCAGTGCTGGATTTGCCGACGGATTATCCTCGTCCGGGTGTGCAACGGTTTGAAGGAGACCATCTCACCTTCCAGTTTGATCCGACGTTGTCCAGAAAACTGAAACAGTTTTGCGATGAACAAAAAGTTACGCTCTATATGGTGTTAATGGCTGCATACAATCTGTTGCTGTCCAAATACTCGGGACAACAGGACCTGATTGTTGGTTCCCCGGTCGCAGGGCGGCCCCATGCGGATCTGCAATCTATTGTAGGCATGTTTGCCAATACCATGGCTGTCCGAAGCCAGGTGGATCCGGAACTTACTTTTGCCCGGTTTGTAAGGCAAATGAAAGAGAATATCCTGGAAATGACAGAACATCAGGATTATCCGTTTGAAGAACTGGTGGAGAAGCTGAATGTCAAGCGGGATCTGAGCCGCAATCCGCTCTTTGACACCATGTTCAGCATGCAGAATAATGTTCGGTCTTCTTTTGACTTTCCCGGTTTCTCCATTAAATTGGCAGAAGAAGAGTGGGAATGGAAGAAAGCCAAGTTTGACATGAGCTGGATACTGGGCGAAGGTGAAACGATCCACGGGATTGTGGAATATGCAACACACCTGTTCAAAACCGAAACCATTCAAAAAATGATCCGGGATTATATGTATCTTGTCGGGCAAGTAGTGGAAAATCCAAACCTCAGCCTGGGTGAAATAGAACTGGTTACTCCTGAGGAGAAGCAAAAACTGTTGCAAACATTTAATGATACCAGGCTGGAATACCCGCGGGGGAAAGCAATCCAGACCTGGTTTGAAGAACAGGCAGCAGCAAGGCCGGAGCAGGCGGCTGTGGTCTGCGGGCAGGAACAGCTTTCCTACCGGGAACTGAATGAACGGGCCAACCGGCTGGCACATGCCCTGCGGAAGAAGGGAATTGGAAAAGAGCAGATTGTGGGGATTCTGATGCCGGCTTCCATCGACATGCTGACAGCCATCCTGGGTGTGCTGAAAGCCGGGGCTGCTTATCTGC
>JBAVDL010000307.1:0-4148 GCA_049587175.1 Thermoactinomyces sp. | reverse complement strand
GTCATAATCCAGCTAGTTGCCGTTTTTCGATCTTCAAAAAAACCTCGATCAATTAATAACTTCCACAATGGTACTTTCTTCTTTTTTGCCATATATAATCCCCTTACCTATTTCTATAAGTATGCCTTTAATTGTTCTGGTTGAAACGCTGATGAGCAACATTAACAACTTCTTCAATTTTGCGCTCCCAAATTTCTTCATTTTTGGTTTCTTGCTCTGAAGAGCTTTTAACTAAATAAGCTAAAAACTCAATATTCCCTTCTGTCCCCAATATTGGAGACGGTACAAGTCCAAGAACATCAAAGCCCACTTTGTACGCCAATTTTATAAAATTAATAAGGACCTTTTTATGTACAATTGGGTCTTTTACAATTCCTCCTGTTTCAACCTCCTCCCGCGATGCTTCAAACTGGGGTTTCACTAAAGCGACTACTTGACAACTTTTTTCAAGAAGGTTATACAATTTAGGCAGGATATTAGCTAATGAAATAAATGATACATCTATAGTTGCAAAATTTGGAGTCTCACCTTTTAAATCATTAGGTTCTAAATAGCGAAAATTGGTTCGCTCCATGACAATCACACGTGGATCTTGACGCAGCTTCCATGCTAATTGCCCGTATGCCACATCAATTGCATAAACGATCTTAACTTCATTTTGTAAAGCACAATCAGTGAATCCCCCAGTTGATGCACCGATATCCAACATTACCTTATCTTTTAGATTAATGGGAAAAGCATGTAATGCTTCCTCCAATTTCAATCCTCCACGACTTACATAGGCATGTTTTTTTGTTTTCAATTCTATTTTTGCATTCGTTGGTACTCTTGTACCCGGCTTATCGACACGATCCTTATTAACAAGAACAAGCCCAGCCATGATAAAGCGCTGTGCCTGCTTTCGATCATGAAAAAATCCTTGTTTTAGTAACAAGTCATCTAATCGCTCTTTTTTCAATTTCGTACCCTCATTGTTCAAGAATTTGCTTTATTGTACCCACTTTGTTTGCTGAGTACATATTAACATACTCTAGATAACTTCAACAAGCTGGCTTGTTTCAAGTTCTCTGATTAAGTCCAAAATATCTGATTGAATTTCCTCTTTATCACAATCATAATGAGAAACAAAGTGATTAACGATTTCCTTAAATGATTTCTCACTAGTAACTAGCAGTTGCCAGACTTCTGCAGCTGTTTCATTCAATACAAAATACCGTTCATTTTTAGGTAAGTATATAATAAAGTCATCATCCAGACGATTCCAGCCTGTTTGAACCAAGTTCGCTTTAATTATCATCTAAGATGCTCCTTTCTTGAAGAAATACCAGGGGGATGAACCCCCCTTGGTATTTTCATGTTCTTATTTTTAGCGACAATCAGTTCTACAACTGGTTGAAGATTTTCCTGCAAATACAAGGGCCTCAATCTGCTCGTATCCCTTAACTATTGGCTTTACATACGGGCGTTTGGAATTTGTTTTTTTCTCCATTTTTTCACCCCCTTTTTGTGATCAAACTTACATTCTTGGAGTAAGATTTAAGTTTCTAATCCTTTGTAAACCCGCAGGTTCAAATGAGGGATTCTTTAACTGCATGCTTGTTGCGGTCTTGCTACATGTAGAGGGTGCAGATATATCAATGACACCCCAAGCCCTGTAATTGTTTGCCATACACTTTGGACATTCCTTAAATGCATCACAGGTCATACACACCGTTAAATCCTTGTCCGTAATTGACCGGATTTTTTGTAACATGGGAGCAGTTGTCCATATTTCTTTAAAAGTCTGTTTTTTAATGTTCCCGCAATTGGCAGATGGATGACCATTACCAATCCAAGACTGTTCTGTGTCTTCTTCACCCATCCCAATTTTAAACTGCAAACAAGGAAACACATTACCTTTTGCATCAATAAAGCAAAAGTTTCGTCCAGCTCTGCAAAGACCTGTGGAATCGGGATCAGGGGCTAAATTTGCAGAGTCTTTGGGAAATATAAAAAGACTAGAAAACTGGGGGAAATCCTTCCAGAATTGTTGCATGTCTTCGAATGATAACTCATAATTTTTTGGTGTATTCGAGCCACCATATGTTGGCGTAATATCTACATCAACATTCCACTCCAAACCGAGTTCCCCAACCAACAGGGCTTCTAACTTTTTCATGCTTGGTAATGCCTTTTTAGTTACAGGAGTTTTTACTATAACTTTTGTACCATTTGCACTTAAGTTTTTAATACCAGCGATAGTTTTTTCCCACGATCCTTTTTTTCTTGATAGTTCGTCATGAACGGATGAATCACCAGCAAGTATACTGATTTCGACTTCAGCAAACAAACTAGAGACTTTATTTGCTAATTCCTTATCAGCTAACTTTTCACCATTAGAGTACAGACAAAGAACCATTCCTCGACGCTTTGCATATTCGGCAATTTCAAATAAATCCCGTCTTACCAAAGGGTCCCCACCTGTTATAATTAATTTCAAAGTACCAAGGTCACTCAAATCGTCGATTACCCTTTTGATTTCTTCTGTGCTAAGTACTTTAACAATATGGTCATCTTGATAACAAAAACGACAGTTCCAGTTACACCTTTGAGTGATTTCCCATTGAACATTCATGGGAACAAGCCTTTTTCGTAGCCGACTGATAAAAGGATCTCATCGATAAGCAATTGACATCCTCCACAATCAGCAACATCATCACCGGAAAGAGAAAAGTGGGCAAAAAAACGATTGCCTGCCTGTGCCGGAAAATCGGATGGGAACTGGAGAAGATCCCGCAGTACATAGAAGAAAACGAGAAGAAAGAGGCTTGCCGGTTAAAACGGCTAAAACTGAACCTCAAGTCGATTGAAACGAACATTGACGGCGTCGGAGCAAAATACGCTCTTGACCAGATCAAAAAACTGGATCTCCCTGATGAACCTTTTATCCAGGCAACCGTTGCCTATCTGAAAGGCAAGTGCTATTACAAAAAAGAGAACTGGTCCAAAGCGAGAAATCATTATTTTCAGGCGATTCATCTTTATGATGCACACCCGGAAATTGACTACTCCAATTTGAAATCAGCATGTTTATATGAACTGGCAAGGGTTTATTATCGTCAAAATGAATTTGAATATGCCTTGAAAACTGCCCGCCAAGGTCTGAAGGTATTTCATCCAGAAGGAGAAAGGAAATATTACAAATACCACTTGCTGATTAGCGAAGCCATCTATTTGGACAGTCTGGGTTTTTGTGTGGAAGCCATGAAAGCGGTTGAAAAAATGTGGGCCAATCAGGTGGAGATTGAAACGGAAACCCTGCTGAATATGTACAGTCTGCAAGCCATTCTCTACAACAAACTGAAAATGTATCAAGAAGCCATAAAAGTGATCAATCCAGCCATCGATATTGCCAGGCGGGAAAAACAGTTTGATCACTGCTTTGAGCTTTGGACAACCCTCGGAGTCTCCTATAAAAATCTGGGGCATCCGGACATGGCCAAAACCTGCTTTTATACGGCATCTAACCTCAAACACAAAATCAGAAAGAAATTTCTCCTGCCGGCATACAATTTTACGGAATCGGGGAAGTTGTTTTTAAGCGAAGGAAATCCGGATAAGGCGAAAGAACTTCTTGTTGAAGCCGTCAAACTCAGCAAAAAAGCCAATGACAGGCTCAGGCAGCTGGATGCCCAGGTCGCCCTTGGCGATTGCTGCCTCCGACTGGATCAATTCCGCGATGCTGTGCAACAATTCGAAGAAGCAAGCGAAATGGCGAAAAAGCTCTCATTTCTCGATCAGGAATGCAGTATCGTATTAAAATTGGCGCAATGTTACGAAGACAGGGATTCCGTAAAATACAACAAATATTATGCCCGCTTCTATCAACTTA
Source organism: Thermoactinomyces sp. (assembly GCA_049587175.1). Classification (GTDB taxonomy): domain Bacteria; phylum Bacillota; class Bacilli; order Thermoactinomycetales; family Thermoactinomycetaceae; genus Thermoactinomyces. The sequence continues at coordinate 277 of JBAVDL010000307.1, read as the reverse complement.
GTGTAAAATTGCTTCATGGAGGTGAAAAAAGTATGTGGCAAAACCCCAGTTCCCTTCAGAAATCCGAAAAAGAGTTTCAACCCGATCCGCCGGATGGTTAGCCCAACCTTCCCGTACAATAACGCAGTTCCCATACTGGAAACTGCGTTACAGCTTGTCGACAAAGTCAGTTTTCATGACAGGTCGACAAGCTTTTTTGTCGAATCATTTTATATAGAAAATAGCGATGGGGGATTTAATTATGTTATCCAAACATGGAAAAAATGGTCGAAACCAA
>JBAVDL010000306.1:0-4217 GCA_049587175.1 Thermoactinomyces sp. | reverse complement strand
TCATCCAAAATAATGGGATATTTGTTGAATTGCGTTTTGCTCAAAAACTACTTTGCCATACTCATGCAAAAATGGAATGGTACTTGTAGACATCTCACCAAATTCCGACAGAATCGCCACCAGCGTTTTCAGTTGATCTGCCTTGAATTCCTGTTCGAATAGCAGATAGTAACAACCTTTATAGGCGTAGACTTGTCCTCCTTGGGCAAGATGTTTTACATTACGGGCAGCCTGCACCAGAAACTCAAAATCACGAAAACAGAAAACAATATCTCTGGTTTCTTCCAAAGTAACTTCCAGTTCGTATACATCCGGTTCATGGCTGTATTCATCCAGCGGATCTTTTGGTGCCTGACCACGGGTAACAACAACAACCATTCCTTGTGCAGGCAACGCAAAAACCTCTACAGCCACTGGTCCGATTACTTCAAATCCTAATTCCTGATAAGCATGTTCCATCATGTCATTAAATAATTCATGCACTTTTGGAATATCTTGCCAAATATCCTCTTTTTCGATCCCGCGATCTGCCAGATCATCAAAAGTAAGAAAAAAACGGATTTTATCTCCCCCAAGACGTTCGACACGCATGGCCTACCCTCCCTCGCCGGAGACCTTTCCCTATACCATATGTCAATAAAGCCATCATGTTACGCAGCCAAGTCTCCTTTTTTCTGTAATCAAGGCACATGCCCACAGAGGCATATAAAACTAATTAAATCATCTTTAACCAGCCTGTCAAGGTTTTCTTTCCTATTATTTATAATTCAATTTTTCAATTTTACAAAACGCAGATAACACCCCAGAACAAAATCGACAAGCCCGTGCGCAATAATAACAGGTGCAAGATTCTGACAGGCTTCCGCCAGATAACCCAACCCGATACTGATCAAAAATACAACAGTCACCAATAGCCATTTGCGCAGATATCGGGTATGCATCAGTACAAACAATAGACTGGTTATCCAAATGCCAAGCCACTCCTGAAAAACACCGCGAAACAATATTTCCTCTGACGTCGCCGCCAAAACAGAAATCCCCAGAATGTGGATGAAAGAACGGTCTTTAAACAGTAAACGGTTAATACCTCCGTCATCCATCCAGCTTTGCGGCAACCATCTGATCATGGCAGCTTCAATCAGAAGGATCAGACAGCCGGCACCCATTCCGAGAATCCACATCAATCCGGAGTCAAATGAGAAATAATTTGTCTGAAGTTTTCCCTGCCACCACAAAGCCGGCACGCCGACAGCCAGAATCAGAAGCTGGGAAACATAAAAACTCAACAACACTTGCCTGGATGAATAATGATCCGATTCCATCAGCAAAATACCCCTTAATTTCAATTGTTGGATTGCTTCTTGCAATTCTAAACAATTCGTTCTAAAATGGTCATTGGTGGTAGGCATATAATATAGGTAATTAGACATGGAAGGAGACCAGGACTTATGCGTACTTGGGTAGACAAGGATACTTGTATTGCTTGTGGAGCATGCGGAGCAACAGCTCCCGATGTTTATGATTATGATGAAGATGGTATTGCATATGTAATTCTTGATGATAACACAGGAACTGCTGATGTTCCAGAGGAACTTATGGATGATGTTCGGGATGCACAGGAAGGTTGCCCAACAGATTCAATCAAAGTAGAAGAGTAATGAACGACAAGCTGCCCAAACATGGGTAGCTTCTTTATTTGATACAGGTCAGAACCGGGGCCCGTACAATTTGATTTTTTGATATTGTTCATTAAAACTGTCTCCTTTTTTCAACCAACCCCCGGATCAGAGAAAGTCTTCTTTATTTGCGTATCTGGTAAAAACAGACTACAATGTTGGTTAGGTTATACATATCCAAAGGAGGTACATTGATGTCCAATCCACTAGTTGTTGATGCATTTATCGAAATTCCGACCGGAAGCCAGAATAAATATGAATATGACAAGGAGTCAGGGGTTTTCCGGCTAGACCGGGTATTATATTCACCAATGCATTACCCGACCGATTATGGTTATCTTGAAAATACATTGGCTGAAGATGGAGACCCGTTGGACATACTGGTCCTTACAACATTCCCCACCTTCCCGGGCTGCGTAATCAAAAGCCGGGTAATCGGGGTATTGCTGATGTCTGATGACAAGGGACAGGATGAAAAATTGCTGGCTGTTCCGGCAGACGATCCCCGCTTTGATCAGGTCAATTCCCTGGAGGATGTTCCCCCTCACAAATTAAAGGAAATTGAGCATTTCTTCCAGGTTTACAAAGACCTCGAAAACAAGGAAACTCACATTATGGGCTGGAAAAATGCCGATTTTGCTTCCAATCTTTATGAGGAATGCAAAAAACGTTATCAGGAGAACAAGTAAACATATACAAGAAATCAGGCCCCCCTTCTGCCAGAAGAGGGGGTTTTTTGTCGTGATTTTAAAAGGAATGTTGCAACCTTGACTTCAATATAGTCCCGGGTTTTCCTGGCTGGAAAACTTTTTAATAATGAATTGTTATTTTGTTTTAGTTGTTATACAATATATATAACAGATGAAACTGATTAGTAAAGGGGGTCGGTAAAATTGTACATTCAACTTGATTTTGAATCAGATACCCCGATCTATATGCAACTGAAACACCAGATTATAGCCGGAATTGCCAAAAAAGAGCTGAAGCCGGGTGAAAGCCTTCCCTCCGTCAGAGCGATGGCAGCCGATATTGGCATAAACTTCCATACCGTCAATAAGGCCTATCATCAATTAAAAGAGAAAGGATTTATTCTGATCCACAGACAAAAAGGCGTTGTTATCAACCCGGATGGAATTCCCAAAGCCGATGAGATCTATCTGTCGCAACTGAAAAATGCACTTTATCCGCTGATTGCCGAATCGGTCTGCCGTGGAGTAAAAGAAGAAGAATTCAGGCAACTGTGCAGTCGTCTCTTTCAAGAATTTACACAGAGGAAGGGTGACAGGAAATGAATATGGATGTTTTGCTGATCAGCCTGATGATGATCCCTGTTTTTATTTCACTTGTTTTTATTCCGTATTGGACAAGAAAGACAGAGAGTTTTGGAGTCTCTATTCCTGAAACCGTATATGACCAGCCGGAACTGAAAAAAATGCGGAGCCAGTATGCATGGAGTATGGCAATCATCAGTGCAGCAGTACTTTCTGTTTTTCTGACAGCTTCAGCCCAGGTCGCCGGTCAGGCAGAACTTCTCAGCCAATTGTTTGCTTTTCTCATTATTGCTTATATCATCATAAATTTTCTGGTTTATTTGTTTTTCCATCTTAAAATGAAAACAATAAAAGAGCAGGCTGGCTGGACAGCAAAAAAACAGCAAATGGTTGTTATTGATACGGAGTTTCGCCAAAATAAACTGACTTATTCCAATTTATGGTTTATGGTGCCATTTGCCATAGCGATCGGGACGATGCTGTTTCTGTTAAACGCTTATGGTCAGATTCCTCAAAAGATTCCGATGCAATATGATTTTTCCGGTGAAGTGACCCGTTATGCGAATAAATCTTTGCGTACAGTACTTATTTTCCCTATTTTGCAGGTATACCTGACATTGCTGTTTTTATTTATCAATACAATTATTGCAAAAGCCAAACAGCAAGTAAGTGCAGAAAACCCGGAACGGTCTGTGAGGCAGAATATCATTTTTCGACGCAGATGGTCAGCATTTACGATTATCTCCGGCACCGCAGTTGTTTCCATTTTTCTGTTTACAGCATTTTCTATGGTTTATCCTGTCAATCCGACCCTTTTAATGCTGGTTCCTTTCATGGTGGCAACCGGGATTGTGATTGGTGCCATTGTATTGTCTTTGATCACCGGTCAGGGAGGAAGTCGCCTGAAAATGAATGCCGGCAAAAATGGAGAAATGATTAACCGGGATGATGACCGTTACTGGAAACTGGGACAATTCTACTTTAACAAAAAGGATCCGGCCATTTTTGTTGAAAAACGGTTTGGTATTGGCTGGACCAGCAATTGGGCTCATCCGCTATCCTGGATTTACCTTATTGTGATCCTGGGACTTGCCATTGCCCTTCCCTTTTTGCTGATGTAGCAGCAACGTGAAAAATTCCAGATAAAAACCGCACAGAAACATCTGTGCGGTTCAGCTTGTCGACAAAGTCAGTTTTCATGACAGGTCGACAAGCTTTTTTGTCGAATCATTTTATATAGAAAATAGCGATGGGGGATTTAATTATGTTA
>JBAVDL010000305.1:0-44922 GCA_049587175.1 Thermoactinomyces sp. | reverse complement strand
GTTCCGGGTGCCTGCTGACACCCGGATTTTTGGAATATTGTTCACAGTACAGCCAAAGATTAAAAAAATTTGTTATGCAAGCGCTTTCTCTTCTGGCAATCAGTTGGAGTTGGATTCCGATAAATGTTACGATGTTACTAATGGATAATAAGTTGCTGAAATTTATTAAATAATTATTGATTAGCCCCACAAATTCTGTCACGCAATTTTACACAAGGGGTGTAAACAGATAAATGGCTCAAGACAACAAGTGGTCATCCAAGATCGGTTTTATTTTGGCATCAGCTGGTGCAGCAATCGGCCTGGGGGCGATATGGAAATTTCCTTATGTTACGGGAATGAATGGCGGGGGTATATTTTTGCTGCTTTTTGTTGCTTTTACCCTTTTTGTAGGGCTTCCCATGCTGATCTCCGAATTTATTGTCGGCCGTGGTTCAGGCAAAGAAGCAGTAACGGCTTATGAAAAACTGGCTCCAAACAGCATATGGATTATCGTTGGCCGGATTGGCGTAGCAGGTTGCTTTCTGTTGCTTTCCTTTTACAGTGTTGTGGGTGGATGGGTTCTTATTTATACGCTGATGTCGATATTCGGGTTTGTTATCCAGGGCGAAGCCGATTATGGGGCCATGTTTCAACTTGTAACGGAATCATCCTGGATCACGCTTCTCGGTACGGCCCTGTTTTTGCTAATCAATATTGTTGTGATTACAATGGGTGTGAAAGAGGGCATCGAACGGGCTTCCAAATACTTAATGCCGCTGTTGTTTATTTTTTTCATCATTATTGTGATACGGGCGGTAACATTGGAAGGGGCCATGCAGGGGATTATCTTCTTCCTTAAGCCGGAAATTTCCAATATCACGACAGAAGCCGTTTTATATGCACTTGGGCAATCTTTTTTTGCGCTGGCTGTAGGTTTTTCAGCAATGGTTACCTATGGTTCCTATTTAAACAATGAGACAAATATACCATATGCGGCCGCAAGCATTTGTATCATGAATATTTTGGTATCCTTGCTGGCCGGTTTGGCGATTTTTCCCGTTGTATTTTCATTTGGCCTGGAACCGACGGAAGGACCCGGGCTGCTGTTTATCGTCCTGCCGGCTGCTTTCAGCCAAATGCCCATGGGGGAACTGTTTCTGGCTTTGTTCCTGATCCTGTTTCTGATCGCAACACTTACTTCATCATTTCAATTAATTGAAATTATCGTTGCGGCATTTATGGAAAAAGGCCGGTTTTCTCGTGCAAAAGTTACATGGACAGCCGGTTTGGTTATATTTCTGGCAAGCATTCCTGCCGGACTAGCCTCGGGTTTGTTGAAAGATATTCAAATGTTTGGCAAGAATATCTTTGGGCTTACCGATTACCTGGTAAGCAATATTTTATTGCCTTTTGGAGCATTGCTGATAGCGTTGTTTGTCATTCTGCGGATGGATCGTTCACTGGTTAAAGAACAATTTACTCTGGCAGGCAAGAAATCTGCCGGTTTTTTTCAAATTTGGTGGCTGCTAATGCGTTATATTGTTCCGGTGACGATTATTATTGTATTTCTGAATATGTTAGGAATAATTTAGTCTGATAAAGAAACCTCCACTGCTGAACAAGTGGAGGTTTCTTCTTGCTTTCAGGGGAGTCAAGGGAGATGTTTTGCCTTACAGCAGGATAAACATGGAGACAATGGCGGCAATAATCATTCCGGGGGCATTCCGTTTTGCCAGCTCGATCGGGTTAACCTTGGCAATCCCCGCACAGACAATTGCCGCACCGGCAATCGGAGACATGGTGCGTCCCAATGCTCCGCCAAGAGCAGCGATACTCCCCATGTTTACTGCAGATACACCAAATTGGGAAGCAAACGGGGTAACGGCTTCATTAAACGCAAAGGTGGCAGCATCTCCCGAACCGCTTATGATTCCCAAAAGCATTGGACCAAATGTTGCGGCGATATTTACAATTTGCGGGATATCGGTCATGGCATGAATAAAGGCGTCAACCAGGCCAATGGCATTCATTCCGCCCACAAAAACGGCAGCAGAAATAATAATTCCCATGACGTCTGCATAAGCTTTTCCAACCCCGTCAAAGAAAGTTTGCACCAGTTTGGCAGGGTTTTTTCTTGTCACTGCCAGGGCAACAATACTGCCGATCAGCATGGCTGAAGCAACATCCATTTCAAGGGCAGGTACGACAGTTGCTCCCAAAATGAGGATAATAACCGGAATCGTGGGAACCGCTGCCCTGATGAGGCTGATTTTTTCCTTTTCATCTATAGCTGTTTCTGCAGGGACATACCCTTTATGTTCTTTGAAAATATAAGCGATAATCCCCAAGCTGACGGCTGCAATCACACCGGCGGCAATAGAAGCCGGAGCGTTAACGGATACGACATCGACTGCGGATACTCCGGCAATATCTGCAATAAACGGGTTATGTGCTTCGCCCGGATTCAGGCGGCTCCCGAATGTACCCGCGAAAACAGCTGTGGCAGCCATCGCGGGATGGACACCGGCAGCCATCATCACCGGAATAAAAATTGCCCCCACGGCGGCAGCGGTACCGGCAGCACTGGGCAATGCGATATTAATGGCGAAGGTAGCAAGTACGGCAAACGGAACAAGGAAGACACCCGTTTTTTTCAAACCGCCGGCAACCAGACGAACCAGATGTTTGTCACATTCCGTAAACTTCATGACATAGGCAAAACCCATGACAGTCAGGATGGCTTGCACCAGGCCATCAGAAACCATTCGTTCGGAAAAAGCTTCAAATGCAGCCATCGGCTGTCCGGCAATCACTGCCATGATTAAACCGGCAGCAATCAAAACCAGCCGGGCTTCAACTTTTTTGATAAGAAAATAAATTGTTGCAATCAGAACAAGCAGGCCAACAATAATAAATAAAATATTCATTTTTCCCCATCCTTGTTCAAATGAAAAATAAATTGTTCATAATTTCACAATAAATGCGTTTACAATATATTATTCGTCCATTAAGGATTCAGGAGAATTATGCTTCACCTCTTTTCATTATCCTTGGTAAACACTTTATTAAATGCTGACTGAGCTTATTTTTACTATATCATAATTATAAAAAATAATGATTTGATTTTTGTAGATTTATAATTTATGTTCATAATATATCGGTGTATACATACTAAAAAGAAAACATGACAACTTTTTGTCGATTACAGATGCCGATGTAGTTTTATGTAGATTTTTGTAGTCCTGTCTGTATGTTATAGATGAAACGAAGAACGGACGATCGGGAATGCGGATTTGTCCTCTTCGTTTTGAGAAACAGCATTTCTTTGGAACGGTTTTTTTAAAAGAATTATTTGTGAAAGAAAACACAAATAGATGCAAGGAGGAGGTGTGTTTCTTTATCGAAAATCAGCAAATTAACTAAATTTACAGCGATTTAACAAGACGGATTATTTGTGAATTAATTCACAAATAAAATTCAGGGTGATCCAGAGATCTCCCTTATTGTCAAGAGGAGGTAAAGAAGATGATCTGGATTGAGTTAATGATTCTCCTCGGGTGCATTATTATCGGTGCAAGGCTCGGTGGTCTGGGACTGGGTGTCATGGGCGGTGTCGGGCTGGCCATTTTTGCCTTTGTATTTGGACTGCAGCCAACTACAGCACCGATTGATGTCATGCTGATGATTCTGGCTGTCATCACAGCGGCCGGATCTTTGCAAGCAGCGGGGGGAATGGATTACCTGGTTTATCTGGCTGAAAAAGCACTGCGCAAAAACCCCAAACAAATTACTTATGTTGCGCCCATTGTTACTTATCTGTTTACTTTTTGCGCGGGGACAGGACACGTAGCCTATTCTGTACTGCCAGTGATTGCTGAAGTTGCCAGGGAATCAGGTGTAAGGCCGGAGCGACCGATGTCTATTGCTGTAATCGCTTCCCAGCAGGCTATTACAGCAAGTCCGATCTCAGCAGCAACCGTTGCCCTGTTAGCCATGCTGGCTGATTTTAATCTCACTTTATTGGATATATTGATGATCTGTATTCCGTCCACCTTTATTGCCTGTATGATCGGAGCATTTATTGCCAGTAAAACGGGCAAGGAGTTGAAAGACGACCCGGTTTATTTGAAGCGTCTGGCAGAAGGACTGGCTCCGATTAAAAAAGAGAAAAAAGAGGCTGCTGCTTCCAGAAGCGCCAAAATTTCGGTTGTTTTATTCCTGCTGGCCGCGGTCTCAGTCGTTATTTTCGGGTCGTTTGAATCGTTGCGTCCCGGTTGGACCGTCGACGGTGAATTTGTCCGGATGGGAATGCCGGAAACAATTGAAATTATCATGCTGACAGCCGCTGCACTCATGATTCTCTTATGCAAGATCAATGTTGAAAAGATTGTTTCAAACAGTGTGTTCAAAGCGGGAGCTTCTGCAGTTGTGGCGATTTTCGGAATCGCCTGGATGGGAGATACCTTCTTTCACGGAAATGCCGAGTTGATCACCGGCTCCATTTCTAATCTGGTTACTGCGGCCCCCTGGCTTTTTGCAATTGCCTTATTTGTTCTGTCTATTCTCCTTTACAGCCAGGCGGCAACAGTCCGTACTCTTATGCCGCTGGGGATTGCTTTGGGAATAAACCCGGCCTTGCTGATTGCCATGTTTCCCGCTGTAAACGGATATTTCTTCATTCCCAACTACCCGACCGTTGTAGCAGCAATTAACTTTGACCGCACCGGAACGACAAGAATCGGAAAATACATTCTGAATCACAGTTTTATGGTTCCTGGTCTGGTATCTACAGCGGGGGCTGTAATCATCGGAATCCTGTTAAGTTCGATCCTGCTGTAATGAAGTATGGTCTCTCTTTATCCATAAAGAAACTGGTTGCTTGTTGGTATGAAATTAAAATTTCTCAATAGCCAAGGAGTTGATCCTGAATGACTATCCAAAATAAAGAGGTTCGGATTGAAAGAGATTTTTTGGGTGAAAAACAGGTCCCGATTGATGCTTACTATGGCGTGCAAACACTGCGTGCGGTTGAAAATTTCCCGATTACAGGACTGCGTATTGACAAAAATCTGATTCTGGCCATGGCGATCGTCAAGAAAGCAGCAGCATTGGCAAATGCGGAAATCGGTCAATTGGATGGTAAAATCGCCAGGGCGATTGTGGCTGCAGCCGATGAAATTATTGCCGGAAAGCATCATGATCAGTTTATTGTTGATCCCATCCAGGGAGGGGCCGGTACTTCGATCAACATGAATACAAACGAAGTGATTGCCAACCGGGCTCTGGAAATTCTGGGAGAGAAAAAAGGAAATTACAGCGTAATCAGCCCAAATACCCATGTCAACATGGCCCAGTCAACCAATGATGCTTTTCCGACCGCTATTCATATTTCGACACTCATGTCGCTGGAACGGCTGCTTCAGGTAATGGAAGAACTTTATGATGAATTTTTGAGGAAGGCTGAAGAGTTCGACTCCCTTATCAAAATGGGCCGTACCCATTTGCAGGATGCGGTTCCGATCCGGCTTGGACAGGAATTTGCAGCCTATGCCCGTGTCCTGGCCAGAGATATGGAGAGAATTAACCGAACCCGGGAAAACCTGTTTGAAGTCAATATGGGGGCAACCGCTGTTGGAACAGGACTGAACGCGGATCCGGAATATATCGAAAAGGTTGTCGAATATATAGCACAATTTACTTCACTTCCCATTACTGGTGTCAACAATCTTGTCGACGGAACCCAAAACACCGATTGCTATATGGAAGTTTCTTCCGCCTTGAAAACCTGTATGCTGAACATGTCCAAGATCGCCAATGATTTGAGATTGATGGCCTCTGGTCCAAGATGCGGTTTTGGTGAAATCAAGCTTCCTCCGCGCCAACCGGGATCTTCCATTATGCCAGGAAAAGTCAATCCCGTTATGGCAGAAGTGCTGAATCAAAGTGCCTTCCAGGTTGCAGGCAACGATCTGACCATCAGCATGGCCTGTGAGGCGGGACAGTTTGAACTGAACGTGATGGAGCCGGTTATCGTCTTTAACCTGCTGCAATCGATCAATGTAATGACCAATGTATTTACGGTCTTCCGCAAATATTGCCTGCATGGCATCACAGCAAATAAAGAGAGAATGGAAAGTTATGTAAACAACAGTGTCGGTGTTATTACGGCAATTAATCCGCATGTCGGTTATGAAACCGCTGCCTCGATAGCCAAGGAGGCGATCGAAACGGGCCGCCAGGTCAGAGATATCGTCCTTGAACGAGGAGTTTTAACCGCTGAGGAATTGGATCTGATTTTACATCCATTTGAAATGACTCATCCGGGAATCGCAGGGAAAGAGTTGCTTGACAGAAGACAGGGTTCGACAAGAGTTTAACACCTTTTAAGGAGGTTATTCCAAATGGAATTAAAGAGATATGACAATTTCTTGAGAAAATTGCATTCACTGGCAGGAATTATTCCTGTCGGTGTCTTTTTAACCTTTCACCTGTCACTCAATTACACGGCAACCTGGGGAGAAGAGGTGTACAATCAGGCAGCAGGTTTCATGGTAAACTTGCCGTTCAAACTCTTTCTGGAAACCTTTATCATTTTTCTGCCTCTTCTGTTCCACGCCTTCTACGGGATTTATATTGCCTTGCAGGCCAAAAACAATGTGAACCGTTACCATTATTTCCGGAACTGGAGCTTTTTCCTGCAAAGAATGACAGGCTTTATTGCTGTTGCCTTTATTGCCTGGCATGTGTGGCAGACAAGGGTTCAGGTAGCATTAGGCGCTGAACCGAGTTTTGAAATGATGGCGGATATTGTGGCCAATCCACTGTATCTCATTTTGTATATTATCGGGATTGTCTCTTCTGTTTACCATTTTACGAATGGAATCTTCACTTTTCTCATTACCTGGGGAATTACGGTTTCTCCCAAATCCCAGCGATTTTTTCAATATGTTACGCTGGCCATCTTTTTCGTTCTGTCTTTCATCGGAGTACGGGCCATCCTGGCGTTTGTTTAATTGTAAATAGAGGAGGATGAAAAATGAATCAGGGGAAAGTTGTCGTCGTTGGTGGTGGACTTGCCGGCCTCATGGCTGCCATCAAACTGGCTGAGGCGGGCACAAAAGTAGATTTGTTTTCGCTCGTTCCGGTTAAACGTTCCCACTCCGTTTGTGCCCAGGGCGGAATCAACGGAGCGGTGAATACGAAAGGAGAGAATGATTCTCCGTGGGAGCATTTTGACGATACAGTCTACGGAGGAGACTTTCTGGCCAACCAGCCTCCCGTAAAAGCAATGTGTGAAGCTGCACCCAATATTATTCACATGTTTGACAGAATGGGCGTGATGTTTAACCGTACCCCTGAAGGGTTGCTTGATTTCAGGCGCTTTGGGGGAACGCAGGTTCACCGGACGGCTTATGCCGGGGCGACTACCGGACAACAGCTTTTATATGCGCTGGATGAACAGGTACGCCGTTATGAAGTTGAAGGGTTGGTAACCAAGTACGAAAACTGGGAATTTGTATCCGCTGTTTTGGATGATGAAGGAGTATGCAGAGGAATTACCGCACAGAATCTGAAATCGATGGAGATTGTTCCGTTTCCGGCAGATGCCGTAATTATTGCAACAGGCGGTTGCGGCATGATCTTTGGCAAATCAACCAACTCCACAATTAATACCGGATATGCAGCCGCAAGGCTTTATCAGCAAGGGGCGATTTATGCCAACGGGGAATTTGTTCAAATTCATCCAACTGCGATCCCGGGGGATGACAAAAACCGCCTCATGAGTGAATCGGCACGCGGGGAAGGCGGCCGTGTCTGGACCTATAAAGATGGCAAACCATGGTATTTCCTTGAAGAGAAATACCCGGCCTATGGAAATCTGGTTCCGCGCGATATTGCCACAAGGGAAATTTTTGATGTTGTGATCAATCAGAAACTGGGTGTAGACGGCGAAAACAAAGTATATCTGGATTTGTCCCATATTGATGCCAAACAGTTGGATATTAAACTGGGAGGCATTATGGAGATCTATGAAAAGTTTGTCGGTGAAGATCCGCGCAAAGTGCCAATGAAAATTTTCCCGAGTGTCCACTATTCGATGGGCGGCCTGTGGGTCGACTACAACCAGCAAACCAACATTCCCGGTCTCTTTGCTGCCGGTGAATGCGACTATTCCCAGCATGGGGCCAACCGGTTGGGAGCCAACTCGTTATTGTCGGCCGTCTATGGAGGCATGGTTGCCGGTCCGCAGGCATTGAATTACATTAACGGATTAAGCAAAGGCGCTGAGGATGTATCATCCCGGATCTTTGAAAGGATGGTCAGACAGGACGAGGAAAAATATCAGTCGATCCTGGCAATGGACGGAACGGAAAATGCTTATGTCCTTCATGAGGAACTTGGCAAATGGATGACGGAAAATGTAACGGTGGTAAGGGAAAACAAAAAGCTGAAAATGACATATGAAAAACTGCATGAGTTCTCGGAGCGTTACAAAAACATCAATATTGAAGATACCGCCAAGTGGGGGAACATGAGTGCCTCCTTTATCCGGCAGTTGGAAGGCATGATCAATTTGGCCAAAGTGATTACACTGGGAGCCTACTATCGTGATGAAAGCCGGGGAGCACACTACAAACCGGAGTTTCCCGACCGCAATGACGAACAATGGCTGAAAACAACAATGGCGGTCTACAATGCCGACAAAAATGAGCCTGATATCTATTATGAAGAAGTGGATGTATCACTTATTAAACCAAGGAAGCGGGATTATACAAAATCAAAGAAAGGAGATGAATAATCGTGGCTGCTCAGAAAGTCATTCGGTTGTCCATCAAAAGGCAACAAGATGCCGATTCAAAACCATACATTGAAGAATTTGAAATCCCGTACCGTCCCAACATGAACGTAATTTCAGCCCTGATGGAAATTCGCAAAAGACCGGTAAATGCCAAGGGAGAAAAAACCACACCGGTTGTATGGGAAAATGTTTGTCTGGAAGAAGTTTGCGGAAGTTGTACGATGATTATAAACGGGAAGCCGCGGCAGGCCTGTTCCGCTTTGATCGATCAGTTGGAACAGCCCATTCATCTCGCACCGCTCAGCACATTTCCGGTTGTCAGGGATTTGCAGGTGGATCGGCAGCGGATGTTTGACGCGTTAAAGAAAGTGAAGGCGTGGATTCCCATTGATGGAACTTACGATTTGGGGCCGGGACCCAGATTTCCGGAGAAAAAGAGACAATGGGCTTATGAATTGTCAAAATGCATGACATGCGGCTGCTGTCTGGAAGCTTGCCCCAATGTCAATGACAAATCAGACTTTATCGGCCCAGCAGCCTTGTCCCAGGTCCGGCTCTTTAATGCCCATCCGACTGGTGCCATGAATAAAGAAGAACGACTGGCGGCGATTATGGAAGCAGGCGGAATCAACTCCTGCGGGAATTCGCAAAACTGTGTCCAGGTATGTCCGAAGGGTATTCCGCTTACCACGTCGATTGCGGATCTGTATCGTCAGACAACGCTTCAATCCTTTAAAAATTTCTTTGGAAGTTATAAATAACCAATGCTTTAAACAGGTCAAGGAGACATTGCCTGAATCAAGGCAATGTCTCTTTGTTTTCAATAAAAATGCTTCTTTCAAACTGGATACAGATTGAAAGAAGCAGGAAATAACAAGGTTTTTCTATTGTTGTGCAATGAAAACGGGTTGGATTTCTGAGAACAGGCATGCTGTTTGCCAGGCAAGAATATGGTTGCATTTTTAATACAGATTAAAGAATTCTTGTATTTTTGCAGGATCTTTTGTTTCTGTCAAAGCCAGCATTAGGAGAATACGTGCTTTTTGCGGGTTTAAGGAATCGGAAGTGATAAACCCTTCTTTGGGAGAGACTGTTCCCGAACCTGTACGGGAAGAACGGACGACAACAACACCGTTTTTCATCGCGTCCTGAACCCCTTCCATTGCCTTGCCGGATAATGTACCGTCTCCAGGAGCGGCAACCACTATTCCTTCTGCCCCGTTTTTCACTGCTGCATCATACATGTATGTCGGATTGTTCTGGTAGCCGTATATAATATCAACTTTCGGCAATGCATCAATTTTGGAAATGTCAAATACCGTTTTTGTCGTGTGCAAACGGGCCGGTTCGTTATAATAGTAAGGTTTTCCACCAACAATGGCCCCCAAATCCCCATTCTCCGGTGACTTGAATGTATCGGTAGTGGTTGTATTGGTTTTTGTTACATTTCTGGCTGAGGCAATCCGGTCATTCATTGCGACAAGAACGCCTTTTCCTTTCGAACTTTTATCGCTTGCCAGTAATACAGCATTATACAGGTTAAATGGTCCGTCTGCACTCATCGCAGTTGCCGGGCGCATGGAACCGGTCAGAACAACGGGTTTGTCGCTTTTTACAACCAGGTTGAGGAAATAGGCCGTCTCTTCCATTGTATCTGTACCATGTGTTACAACAATTCCATCGATATCGTCTGAAGACAGCAGTTCGTTGATACGCTTGCCCAATTTTATCAGAACTTCGTTAGTAATATCCGTACTGTCCACATTTACAATTTGCTCCCCTGAAATGTTGGCGATCTCTTTCATTTCGGGAACGGCGTCAATCAGGGTTTCAATTGCAAGTTCTCCTGATTTGTAACCGGTTGTCTCAGTGGCAGAGGATCCGGTGCCGGCAATTGTTCCGCCTGTTGCCAGAATGGCAATATTGGGCAGACTTTCATTCGGTTTTTCAGGAACAGATGGCTTTAATGATTCAAGCGCCGTTTCAGGTGTTTCAGGCATATTGGAAACCGCACCTGTATCAATATACAGTGAAGGTCCCATTACTGCCAGGAATATTATCAAAATCAGACCGATCAGGAAAATCAACCATTTCTTCATACTTCTGGCCTCCTGATATAAGTATAGAAAATTATTTTTTTGGATTAATAATTTTAATTTATTATAAGATGAAAAAACCGTATGGAGACCTCCTGTTGTTAATGAAAGATGAACATTTTATTTCTAAAATGAGAATAAATGGTATTAATATCAGATAACGAAAGGCAAAGGAGATGATGAAACGACTGACCGGAGTTTTACTGGGGAAGGGCAATGTTTTTCCAAATGATTATCTGTATATCAAAATGATTTTTCAGGTGGGTCAGATGAGCATGTATCCGGGAATTGAAAAAGCAATGGATGCCTGCCGTTACCGAAAGACAGAATTTGCCGGACTGGCGGTTAACCTGTATGGGCTTGCCAAAACCGATCCGGAACCGCGGGTACGGCCCAATATGCATCTGCCATGGATGTGATCAGGTTTGTACAGTTTCAGAGAATCGTATTTTGGGGTATCAGTTTGTCTGAATCATTTTTTCTTTTTTCATCTTAATGGTTTAACAAACCTCATTTCTTGAACGGGTCCATCCAGAAATTCTTTTTTGACGGTACCGTCAAATAAAAAAACGGCATGTTTGCAAAAGTCTATAGCGGCCTTGTTTGTATCCAGTACCCACAAACTTGCGTATTGAAAACCAAGTTTTTGCAGTTTGAAGAGTGCCGTCTCCAATAATGCTTTGCCAATTCCCTGGCGTTGGTAAGCACCAAGAACATAGATCCCTTTAATTTCACCGAACCCGGAATCCTTGTCTAAATCACGAGATTTACCGTATCCACAGAATCCTGTAATATCACCGCCTGCTATTGCCACTAACATATCCTTACAGCGAGAACGGGCGAAAATTTCTTTGCTTCTTTCAGGAGAACATTTACTTAAATATGATGAAGAAATTTTACCAGTATATGTTTCAATCCAGGATTTGTAGTGAACCATGCCAATACCCGCGGCATCCTGGGGAACAGCATCACGGATGGTAAACTTCATGGCTGTTGCACCTCCTCAAATATTATGTTATCGAAACAAGAGTTTTTTTCAAAATATTAATCCAATACCAGTTATATCCTATTTGAGCGTTTTTGTGTTCCGAGATTTAAAGCAATATGGGATAATAAAAAGGCTGTTGACTTTTTTGTCAACAGCCTTTTTATTAATCTTGTTTGCTGGCTTTCATGTACAGGGCATGGATAAATTTTTTTATGTTTATACGGGCAGGCGGGATATTTTTGTTGCTTTTTCCTTCAAGCTCAAGCATTTTTGCTCTGACCTGGGAAAAGTCGAAAAACGTGGAGGCATAATGCTCAAAGGTAGGATTGGTATAATCTGTCAACCCCAGGGATGCAATGTGTTCCAACGATTGGTGAATCGCACGACGAACCCGTTGCTCTGACGATTTTACCTCTTTTTCCGCAGGCGTTTCATTTCCGGATCGTTTCATGACAATTTGTTCAAACATTTTTTTTAACGAAAGGGTTTCTTCTTTGCCGTTGGATTCGTTTTCATAAATAATGTCAAGTATATCAAGCAAGTCTTTGTGTACACCATCACTGACAATACCAAGTTCAAGCAAAATCTGTCTGCCTCTGTTGCGCAAATTGCCGGCTGTCTGTTCCTGGTCGGAAGAACTCTTTTCGCGAAACAGATTCTGCCCGTTTAGTTGTTTAAGGGAAGCCTGTATATCGTGAATTGATTTTTCGAGCAGAATCTTTTCTTTTACTTTGGTCAGGACATTGATTACTTCAAGGCGGTTGATGGGTTTGGTGACATAGTATTCAATCCCAAGAGAATAAGCTTCGCCAACCAGTTCCTTTGTTTCTACCTGGGAAATCATGACCATTTTCCCCTGAAACTGGCCTTTCAGTTCCCTGATTGTCTCAAGTCCATCCCGTTCCGGCATTAACAGATCAATCAAGAGAATGTCAATTCCTTTTGAATTGAGGAGACCGGCGTCAACCTGCAACCCGTTTTCCGCTTCCCCCTCGACTGTTCCAAGATCCTCATCATTAATAATGTTGGTCAAAATCGCTCGAATGGTAGCATCATCATCCAGTATAAAAAATTTCATGAGATCTCACTCTCCCTCATGATTATACCATCGAGCGGCAAGATAATGTAAAAAGCGGTGTTTTCCGAGGCAGTACACGGATTTTCAAGAATGATACGGCCGTGTAAATCTTCAATCACCTTTTTGACATGGGTAAGGCCAATTCCATTTGACATGTTTCCTTCCGCGTCAAATTTGGTTGTAAAACCGGGCTCAAAAATCAGATCTTTATTTTTGTCCGGAATGCCGGGACCATTGTCAGAAACCCTGATATTCAGGTGGGAGGGATTGCGTTTGATGTGGATCGCGATGATTCCTTCCCTTTCAATTGCTTCCACTGCGTTTGAGACAAGGTTGTTAATGATAGAGAGCAGTACCAGTGTTCGGTACGGAGGGTGATCTCCCTCGATGTTTACATGAAAATCAATCTTTTTTCCCAATATTTCACTGTAATTCATATTGGAAGTGACAATGACATGAATCAGTTCCTTAATCTCCATGTAATCGGTTGCATTCATTTTGGTCATCAGTTTCGATAAACCGGCATGAATCCGTTGGTGATCCTTTTTGATTTCATGAACCTTTCCGGCAATCTTCAAAGCCTGGCCGGCTATTTCTTTACAGCCGGCACTTTCTTTTAAAGAACGGTATATTTCATAACAATCCCGGGTCAGCTCTTCTGCGTTGTTCATGGAATTTTTCAATTGAATCATTTCGACGTAGATATTGGAAACATGCATGAGCAATTGTTTGTTTCGCCGCTTTTGTTCCTCCTCCGCAATCTGGGCATCCCGCAAAATCAAAATATTGTAAAACCCGAGTACGAAGAAGTTACGGAAAATGGCGATGACAATGACAAGAATCAGCTCTTTCAGTGATACAACATTGGATGAGATGAGATAGCGGAGAGAGAGTTCCGCATTACTGGACAAAAATTCGATCAATACTCCCAGCCATCCGATCACAAACGGGGAGTTTTGAAAACTGTTTACTTTTAACAGGTGGAATAAAAAGCCGTATGTCAAATAATAGAAAAATACAGGGAAATGATACCTGAATGCCTCATCGATAAAAGAGAGATCGGCCATGAAGGTTACTGACAACATGATGCGGAAGACGACGACTGAAGTGGATACATAAAAACCGGCCTTGACGGGATTTATGTTCTTTGACCACAGCAGAAAGAATAAAAAAACAGGCGTACCCAGACTGACGCGAAGATTGCCCTGAAAAGGCATAAATTTGAATTCACCGGCAATGGGCACAAGAATAATCAGAATCAGATAGATAAGGTGTTTGTTTTTCATGCGGCTCCATCCCTTGTACAAAAATACTTGCCGATTAACAAATATTGTAAAGGATTAAAGACATTGTAACACAGTTTGCTTATTTGGATTCCAAACATTTTTATATGGTTCGAAGGTGATTACCCGTGGTTTGCCGGTTTTATTCAAAAAACACGGGAAGGTTCCCGCCTTAGCGGACAGATGGAATCAATTTCCATGCTGGATTCGTGAAACAACCCTGTATTGAATCTCAAGTACAGATAACGCTGAAAAAAGTTTATTCGGGTGAAAACCTGGCAAAGAGCCTGAAGGTTGGAAGCAAGAGCCAAAAATGGTCCTGCGAAAGCTCTTCATTTTTGTTTTCGCATCTAAATTCCGATTCTGTTTTTGCTTGTGATTTTGTTCAGCTTCCTGTTTTGGTTCAGATTGCATTTTTTAGCAGTTACCGTTTGTTATGGAACAACAGCGGGATCGGGGCAACTGAAAAAGCTCTTGCCGATTATGGACAAGAGCTTTTTCATATATAATTTTTTATTTTGCTACGGCTTCTCCCATCATGGCTTTGATATCTTCATTTACGTCGCCGATCAATTTCAAACCGAATTGATCCTGCAATACTTGCAAAACGCCTGGTGAAACAAATGCCGGTGCTTTTGGACCAATGCGAATGTCCTGGATTCCCAGGCTGAACAGCCCCAACAGGATGGCAACAGCTTTTTGTTCAAACCAGGACAGAACGATGCTGACAGGCAGTTCATTTACTTCGCAGTCAAATGCTTCAGCAAGTGCAGCAGCAATTTTTACAGTGGAAACAGAGTTGTTGCATTGACCAAGATCAATATAGCGGGGAATATCGGTACCCGGAACAGTTCCGTAATCCACATCGTTAAAGCGGAATTTGCCGCAGGAAGTTGTCAGAATGACTGTTTCGGGCGGCAAGGAAGTAGCCAGTTCCCGATAATAATCTCCGGCTTTTCCGGGGGCGTCACAACCGGCAATAACGAAGAAGCGTTTGATTTTACCATCCTTGACTGCCTGGATGATTTCCGGTGCCAGTCCCAAAACGGTCTCATGGTGGAAACCGGTAAGGAACTCTTTGTCGGATTCAATGTTAGCTTCCGGAAGTTCGAGGGCACGATTGATTAACGGAGTAAAATCAAGGTTTTCAATTTTTTGTACGCCTTCCAGTCCGGCTACATCACAAGTAAAGAAACGGTCGGAATAGCTGCCTTTAACAGGCAGTATACAGTTGGTTGTTCCTAAAATGGCACCGGGGAATTCTTCAAACAGTCTTCTTTGGTCAGTCCATGATTTTCCGATATTTCCTTTTAAATGGGGGTATTTTTTAAGTTCGGGATAACCATGTGCCGGTAACATTTCAGAATGTGTATAGATATTGATCCCGGTATCTTTCGTTTGTTCCAACAATTTTTTGAGTACAAACAGATTATGTCCTGTTACAAGAATAGATTTGCCTTCTATTTTATTTTCGCTAACCCGGACAGGCTGCGGGACGCCAAATTTTTCAGTGTGGGCCTTATCCAGCAATTCCATTACCCGGATTGCTGCCTGGCCGACTTTCATCGCCATATCCAGGTGTTCATTCACATTAAAGTTGGAGTTGGTCAATGTCATATAAAGGGCTTCATGTGTGATCTTGTCTACATACGGATCGGTATATCCCAACTGGTTGGCATGCATACGATAAGCAGCAATTCCTTTTAAAGCAAAAACGATTGTATCCTGCAAACTTGCAATTGTTTCATCTTTTCCGCATACTCCAATGGTAGTACATCCGCCTGGTGCTGTCTGTTCGCATTGGTGACAAAACATAAATTTTCCTCCTCCATGTCGTGTAAGCCATTTCAACTAGCAACCTTATGTGATATTTATCACAAACTACATTTTAGATATTATCATGACAAAATTACTTTAAATGTGATATTTGTCACACTTGCATAAATTTCTGTGATATTCATCACAAATTTGTAAAATTTGCTGGTGATAATCCGGGGTAGCAAAAAACAAATTCCTTTGTATTGGTTTCAGCTTGTCAATACAGGAGCGATTTTCAGAAGCGGAGTGATGTGGGTGGACTCTCAAGCGAGAGCATTTTCTTCCAGGAACGCCAAGTGAAATTGTTTGAGTGCAAGCGGGTTTTGAGCCCGCCTGGAGGGAATGCTGAGTATCATTTTTTGAGAAGTCGGAGGTGAAGCGAAGTCCTGAAAATCATTTCCCTGTCGTTGTTTTTTTGCAGTCTGTTACAATCCCTCTTTTGTGCCGGTGTCTTTTAGGTTATAATTTACAAATTGAAAGTTTAAGCCGGATTCAGGCAGCGGATGGAGGGACATCATTTGAAAAGATTGCAGGAAAAAATTATAGAAGAAGGACTGGTACTTTCAGACGAGATATTAAAGGTAGACAATTTTCTCAATCATCAAATTGATCCGGTTTTAATGAAGGAAATCGGGCTTGAGTTTGCCAGACGGTTCCGGGAGGAACAAATCAGCAAAGTGCTGACCATTGAGTCTTCAGGAATTGCCCCGGCATTGATGACAGCACTGGAACTGGGAGTGCCGGTCGTATTTGCACGCAAGAAAAAATCACTCACTTTGACAGATGCATTTTATGAATCAAAGATTTTTTCCTTTACCAAACAGGAAATGAATACAGTGGTTGTTTCCAGGAAGCTTTTGACAAACAAGGATCGTGTGCTTATTATCGATGATTTCCTGGCAAATGGACAGGCAGCCGAAGGGCTGATCGAAGTGGTTCATATGGCAGGTGCCCAATTGGCGGGAATAGGGATTGTAATTGAAAAAGCATTTCAAAATGGAGGAGCTCGTCTGCGCAAGTCCGGAATTCGCATAGAGTCATTAGCTGAAATCACGTCGTTGGCCAATGGCCAGATCACCTTTAAATAATCAATTGAGTGATGATGAAACAAAGCTGGATGCTTTTCTGAAAAGAGAGCCCGGCTTTTTTAATGCTGAAACATAAACAAGTTTGTGAAACAAACAATAACCCCGAAATAAAACAATTGACCTTCTGTTAATCAAAGATGAGTTATAGACAGGATCCGCAAATCGGACTGAAAGAACAGGGGAATCCGCCTGGCCGTGGAGTTTGCTTCTTGTTAGTCTGGAGACAAAGGATTCTGAATGTTTTCTTTCCTGCTTCTGCGCGAAAAGTGGAAACATTATCTTAAAGAGATTTTTGAGCCTCTCCGCAAGGAACAGACAAAACCCGTTTTTGCTTCCGAGGCCCATCTGTCTTTGTTGAATATGGCTGAAACATCATGTATAATTGTCTAATTGCAGTGCTTGTTATTTTTGCAAACAGACTGGAAGTGACCTTCCGTTTTGATATAGCTGGAAATATCTCACCGGAAAGGGTGAATGGAATGAGCAAAGAGAACAAAGATTACAGCAAATATTTTGTTGCCCCCGATCTAAAGTCTGCCAAAAGAAGGGGCAAGTCGGATGTACAGGTGATCCGGTTTGAACAGATTCCGGAAAGTATGCGCAACATCGGTGCTGGAAAGAAATATATGGTTGTAACGTATGGTTGCCAGATGAATGTTCATGACAGTGAAACAATCGCCGGCATTCTGGAACAACTCGGGTATACGGCGGTTGACCGTGAGGAAGATGCCGATATTATCCTCCTGAATACGTGTGCGGTTCGCGGCAATGCGGAAGACAAGGTGTTTGGCGAACTGGGCCGCCTGAAGCAGTTGAAACTGGAAAAACCCGATTTGGTACTGGGTGTTTGCGGCTGCATGTCCCAGGAAGAAGTTGTTATCAATCGGATTCTGAAAAGTTATCAGCATGTTGACCTGATCTTTGGAACGCACAATATTCATCGCTTGCCGGTTCTTTTGCAAAACGCGTTGTTCAGCAAAGAGATGGTTGTTGAAGTGTGGTCCAAAGAGGGCGACGTGGTCGAAAACATGCCGAAAGTCCGTCAGGATGGCTTGAGCGCGTGGGTAAACATTATGTACGGATGTGACAAGTTCTGCACATATTGTATTGTTCCATACACGCGCGGAAAAGAACGGAGTCGCCGTCCGGAAGATGTACTGGCTGAAATTCGGGAACTTGCCCGAAAAGGATATCAGGAGGTTACCTTGCTTGGGCAAAATGTGAATGCTTATGGCAAGGATCTGGAAGACATGGATTATACGTTTGGGGACCTGATGGATGATGTGCGCAAAATCGGGATTCCGCGAGTCCGGTTTACGACAAGCCATCCACGCGACTTTGATGATCACCTGATTGAGGTGCTTTCCAAACGCGGCAATCTGGTTGAACATATCCACCTGCCGGTTCAATCGGGGAGTACGGAAGTCCTTAAAATGATGGCACGTAAATATACCCGCGAATCCTATCTTGAATTGGTGAGAAAAATCAGGGAAGCGATTCCGGATGTCGCTCTGACAACAGATATTATTGTCGGTTTTCCAGGTGAAACCGATGAGCAGTTTGAAGAAACGCTTTCTCTTGTCCGGGAAGTTGAATATGATTCTGCCTTTACGTTTATTTACTCGCCTCGTGAAGGAACGCCTGCAGCCAACATGAAAGATGATGTTCCCCTTGAAGTGAAGAAGCAACGCCTGCAGCGCCTGAACGATTTGCAAAATGAAATCAGCCGCAGGAAAAATGAGGCTTTGCGGGGGAAAGTGGTTGAAGTTCTGGTTGAAGGGGAAAGCAAGAAAAATCCTGATATTTTGTCAGGCCGTACCCGAACCAACAAACTGGTCAATTTCAAAGGCCCCAAAAGTCTGATTGGAAAATTTGCCCATGTGCGGATTGATGAGCCACAGACCTGGACATTAAAAGGAGTATGGGTTGATGAAAAGCCGCTGACCAAAGTGGGGGGATGAAAAATGGAGTCTTTCCCTGAAAATCATCCCGTCTTGAAACGTGTCCGTCAATTTGCAGGGTTGCTCCAGGAAAGTGAAGAGATCAAAAGATTTCGTGCTGCTGAACAACAGGTACAAAACAGCAAGACGGTTCAAAAGCAGATTGAAACAATCAAACGAAAACAGAAAGAATGGGTGCAGGCCAGGCATTATCAGAAAATGGAGTATGCCCGCCTGCTGGAAAAAGAACTGGACCAGCTTAACAAGGATCTGGAAAATTTGCCGATTGTCCGCGAATTCCAGCAGTCCCAGGTTGAAGTAAACGACCTTTTGCAAACCATTCAGCACGTGATTGCCTCAACCATAGCCAAAAAGATTTCTGTCGAAACTGGCGGCAAGCCGGATCATAAATGCGGTCATTGCGACAATTCCAATTGTTCATGTTAAAAAATTTGACCCCACAGGAAATTCTCTGTGGGGTTTTTTGGCACTCTAGACGAATACCCTGCATACACTTTTTAGTGAACGATGTTTGGAGGAGGGAAGAATGGTGTCATATACAGATAGAGCTGTGGAATACCGCCAAATCCTGACCAGGGCGGTATGCGGCAAAGGCCGCAAGTTTTCGCAGGCAACCCATACCGTAAATCCGCCGGAAAACATTCATACAATTTTAGGGGCATGGGTCATTAACCATCAATATGAATGCAGCAAGGTTGGCGAAGCAGTCGAAGTCAGCGGAAGTTATGACGTTAATATCTGGTATTCGACAAAAGGAAATACCAAAACCGATGTCATTAAAGAAACAGTTTATTATACGGAACAGATCCCGATGAGCTACTATGACCGAAATACACGCGAATCTTCAGTTGCAGTAAGTGCATCTGTAACGCAGGCTCCCAATTGTGTGGAAGCTTCCATTGCATCCCATTCGGATGAAATAACCGTTCGGGTTGAAAAAGAGTTTCTTGTTGAAATGGTTGGGGAAACAAAAATATGCGTTCCTGTTTATCCACTGGAATATGCGGAAATGGACGACAAGGACATAATGGGAAACTTCGATGAAATCCAGAATGAAAATGTAGATGAATCAGCTTTTGATGATCTGGATCCGGATTTGATTATTGATGATTTGGAGGATTAAGGTACCGCAAAATTTATCTGTTTTCTAGCCAACTGCTGGCAACCTCGTCAGCAGGATTTTTTTGTCTTTTTTTAATAAAAACAACTTTTAACCAATTATAAACTCCCAACATAACATAGAGCAACAATGCTCTTGGCGGAGAGTGGTACCGAACAGAAAGGGGAAAGGTTATGGGAGCCGTTACCCTTCCTTACTTAATCTCAAACAATCGACAATCATTGAAAAGCATGATTATCGAGAAAAAAAGGAAATTGGCCTCTACCATTCATCTGGAGAATAGCGGAGTTGTCGAATTATCAGATTCCGTTCTGGTATTGAATAACGAGGAGCAAGTTGAACAGACCATGAATCCCCTGCTCCGGAATCGTATCTTGCGCATGCATGGTGTACCAGTCAATGCCAATATTCATACCTTGCGGGAATATCTGGTTGCTGTTTTCCAGACCAAAGTATTGGTTGTGTATCGATCCAGGCATTTTCATGCCTGGTTGGCAGAGAAAAAAAGGCCGCAAAATTCTTTTCAACGAATATCGGAACAAGACCGGTCCCGTGAGGTAAGGAAAATAAAAAATTGGGCAATCCGGGCTCTGTATGCATTAGGATTGGATTACGGGTTGGTTCGCATGGGCGTTGGACCCAATCAAAAATATTTTGTTCAGCAGGTCATTCCTGGCCCGCGATTAAATGCCGAAATGGAGCAGGCATTTGTCAAGGCAGTACAGGAATATGTCAACAAGTGTGTAAAAGCTCCTGAAAGCCGATGGGAAAGCATTATATTGGGAGCGGATCCGGAATTTATTATGGAAGGAAGAACCGGGCACCTTTTGCTTGCTTCCAACTATTTTCCCAAACATGGGCGGGTAGGGTGTGATGCAATCTGGATGGGACAAAACCGTGCCAATAAGCCACTCGTTGAACTTCGTCCGGATCCGACTCCGGATCCAAGGACACTGGCGATCAGTATTTATAAAGGGCTGCAATATGCCGTAAAAAAAACCGGACGAGTTCCGGCCAAGTGGCTGGCTGGTGCCCTGCCGCACCATGCGTTTCCGCTGGGAGGGCATATCCATTTCAGTGGCGTTTTTCTGAACTTTAAATTATTGCGTGCTTTGGACAACTATCTGGCCTTATTGTTGGCAATAGTCGAAGATCCACAGGGGATCGGGCGACGTCCCAAATATGGGTTTCTGGGAGATTTTCGCTATCAGGATCATGGAGGGTTTGAATACCGGACCTTGCCCAGCTGGTTAATCTCTCCTACATTAACAAAAGGTGTTTTTGTCATTGCCAAACTGGTTGCTCTTTATTATCGTAATCTGCAATATTTTCCTTTCTCACAACTGCAGGTGCAAGAAGCTTACTATCAGGGAGACAAGAATTTATTGGCTGAATGGTTGCCTGTTTTATGGAATGAACTAAAAAAATGTCCTTACTATGAAAAAAACCAGCAGTATTTGGATAATTTTTACAAATACATTTCGTCGGGATCTACATGGAATGAATCCCAGGATATTCGGAAAGCATGGCAACTCCCGCCTTATCACCGCAAAAAATGACTGAAAAATGTGTGACAGTGTGCCGATTCATGTTAAAATATTGCAGTAATAAATTATTGTGACGGAGGCAGAGAGCTTTGGCAAAATATACTCCGATGATACAGCAGTACCTATCGATCAAGGCACAATATCCAGATGCCTTCTTATTTTTTCGATTAGGCGATTTTTACGAAATGTTTGTGCGCCCATAAGGGCTTACAGGGAATCTGCCTGTGGCAAGGCAGTAGGCAAAGGACGCAAACGTTGCCTATCATCAACCAACTGATCCGGAGGGGAAACCCAAAGGGGAGTGCAGCATGTTGGTAAAGTCACAAGTCACCTGGCTACCGTGGTGCGACTGCGTGGCGAGATGAAAGGTTGTGAATGAGGATGAAAGCTGGATTGCTTGAAGGATAGCCCAAGCCGACCAATCGTAGTCCATGACGGAAGGTAGCTGTGTACGTCATGCGACCGTGGCAATTCGCATAAAAACATGGCGAATTGCAATTGCGTCCCGCGGTCGGGCGACCTTGGAAAAGGTAACGGGTGAACGTCCCATCCGACATCACAACAAGCTGTGTCCCTGTAGGTCTAAATGGGGATCACCTAAGTCGGAAAGCCGGCAAGACGGCTATGGTCAAGAGGGCCTGAATATCCGATAGGGTGACGGAGCTTCCATAGTAGTCTGAGCCGGGGAAAGCCTGGTACATGGTGAAGGGAAGCAGCCTGCTCAAGTTCTATACTGCAAAGGAAGAAGCGTGAGGCTGAAATGAGAAATCCTGAGTATGTATTGAACAGTCTGGCCCATAAATCTGGTGATCCGGATTACAAGTTTCAAAGAATTTATCGCAATTTGTACAACCGTCAATTCTATTATCTGGCATACCGGAAGCTTTCCCGAAAGCAGCCGGCAAAGAAGAAGTGGGATCAGGAATCTTTTTCCCGACACATCCATCGGTTGATCGCGGATTTGAAAACGGAGCACTATCAACCCGGACCATTATCCGATTTACCCGGTCAACAGGGGTCTTTTCGGGACCGGTTGGTGCAGGAAGTTGTTGCAATGCTGCTTGAAGCGATGTTTGAAGGGGTATTTTCCTGTGATTCACATGGTTTTCGACCCCGGTGCAGCTGCCATACCGCTCTTTTACATGCAAAGCATGTTTTTTTTGATGTGAACTGGCTGATCCATGCGGATCTGAACTCTTTTTTTCCGTCCATTGACTTTGATGTTCTGCGCACAATTTTGCGAAAAAGAATCATGGATGAAAAGTTTATTCGCCTGATTAACAAGTTTTTGCGCGCCGGTGCATTAAACAACTGGCAGTTTCAGCGAACTTACAGCGGAACTCCGATCGGGGGAATTATAGGCCCTATTCTGGTAAATATCTATTTCCATGAATTGGACAGGTACATCAATGAATTGAAACAGATGCCCCGTAAAGGAACCCTGCAGCAAACAGGAAAGGATCAGCGGTCAGAATATCCCGCTGCCTGCAAGCGGCTGGCCTATGTAAGATATGCCGGAGAGCTGCTGATTGGTGTGGAAGGATCAAAACGGGAAGCCGGTCTGATCAGGGATCAGGTGGCACAGTTTATTGGGCGCCAGTTGAAAATACCTGACCTGCAATGTCAGTTGACCATAAATCATGCCAAAAAGCCAACCAGATTTCTTGGCTACGATATTATGGTCAAAAAGAATTGCAACCTTTATCTTCCGCATGATATTTGGGTTGGTAAACTACATCGGTTAAATGAGGTCAAAGTCGATCAGAACGGTTTAATGAAGCCTGTACACCGGCCTGAGTTGGCCAGACTTTCTGATCCGGAGATTTTGGCTGTTTTTAACACAGAGATAAAAAGTATGTATGATTACTACCGGTTGGCAGACAATGCCAGTGTATTGTCAAAGTTTTATTATTTTCACAAATACAGCATGTTTAAAACGTTTGCTTTCAAATACAAAAAATCGGTACGGAAAATTTTGCAGAAGTATCTGCATGAGGGTAAATTTACGGTCGTTGCGGAAACGAATGACGGACCCAAACTGATGACGCTGTATGGAGGCAGGTTTACGCGAAATTCCTGTCCGATCATACAGGATGATCTGGATCTCATTCCTGAGCGAAACCGATAAATTCTTTGAAAGATCACCAGGCATACCGGCCGGATTTGGAGCAGGCGGAGAGCCGTATACGCTGAGAGGCGTACGTACGGTTCGGAGAGGGGTTTTTGGAAACCTGCCGTCCGCAAGGAGGCAAGGCGCTGAATTCCTACTCTACTTTGATGACGCCAAAAAAGCCGTGGAAGAACTGGAGATTGCGTTAACCAGCCGGGATGGCGGATCAGAACGGATTCCCATGTGCGGTGTTCCTTACCATTCGGCTCATACCTATGTGGAACGCCTGATTGACAAGGGATATAAAGTGGCCATTTGCGAGCAGGTGGAAAATCCGTCAACAGCCAAAGGGGTTGTAAAGCGCGAAGTGGTGCGGGTGATTACGCCTGGCACCATTATTGAAGATGATATGCTGGTTGACCAGGAAAATAACTTTCTGCTGACATTGACCGGAACTGAAGATCATGTTGCGCTTGCTGCAGTGGATTTGTCGACCGGAGAATGCCACATCACGGAAATGACAGGTTCCCTTGAATTGATCATGGGAGAAATTTCGTCTTATCAGCCGAAGGAAATTGTTCTGGATGAAACACTGGCCGCAATTTCTGTTTTAAAGGAGCGACTTGAGCTTCGTTTAAAATGTTTGATCACTCCTTATTCCATAGATGCAAAGTCAGAGAGAGAACTGGCTGCTGAATTGCCGGAACAGTTCCCCCGGTATAAGGAAATCTGCAATACAAGTGATTTGCAAAGAGTGGTTTCCTTGCTTTTTTCTTATCTCAAACAGACGCAAAAACGGGCGCTCAACCATATACAGCGATTAAACCGATACGATGCAAAGCAATACATGATTCTGGATGAAGCAGCCCGAAAAAATCTGGAATTATGGTCAACACTGGGAGAAGGGAAGAAAAGAGGTTCCTTGTTGTGGCTGCTGGACCAAACCGCAACAGCAATGGGCAGCCGTCTGTTGAAAAAGTGGCTGGACAAGCCGTTGCTGACCCTGTCTGAGATCAGGCGGCGCCAGAGTATGGTGCAAGCTTTTCTGGACGATTTTCTTATGCTGGATGAAGTTCGCGACATGATGAAGCAAGTGTATGACCTGGAGCGGCTGGCAGCGCGGATTTCATATGGATCAGCCAACGGACGTGATCTAAACAGTGTGTATCGGTCCTTGTCCATTATTCCCCAGTTAAAAAGAAGGCTGGCAGAGACGAACTGCAAGCCGCTCAGACAACTGGCTGAGAAAATGGATGAATGCGGGGATCTCAAATCCCTGATTGCCGAAGCAATTACGGATGAACCTCCTGTTTCTGTAAAAGAAGGCGGGATTATCCGTGAAGGTTTTCATGCAGAACTGGACAAATTGCGTTCCATCCAAAAGGACGGAAAAAGCTGGATTGCTGAACTGGAACAGAAAGAAAGATACCTTACCGGCATCAAGTCCTTGAAAATCCGGTACAACCGTGTATTTGGATATTATATTGAAGTAACCAAATCCAATTTGCATCTGGTACCGGAAGACCGGTATCACCGCAAACAGACACTTGCCAATTCCGAACGGTTTATTACTCCGGAACTGAAGGAACGGGAACAATTGATCCTGAATGCTTCGGAGAAATCAGTGGAACTGGAATATGAACTGTTTACCCGGGTGAGAGAACAAGTTGCGAGCCAGGTACAGCGTCTGCAAGCACTTGCGGAATGTGTGTCCGAACTGGATGTATTGCATGCGTTTGCGCTTGTTGCCAAAAAACATCATTATGTCCGTCCCAGGGTGCACAGCGGCAATCATATCAGGATCAAAGCCGGACGTCATCCCGTTGTGGAGGCAGTATCCGCTAATGAAGAATTTGTGGCCAATGACGTGGAGTTGGACAGTGACAAGAGCCAGATCCTGTTGATTACAGGACCGAACATGGCTGGCAAAAGTACGTATATGCGGCAAATTGCCCTGATTGCGATTCTTGCCCAAATTGGCAGCTTTGTTCCAGCCGATGAGGCGGAAGTTGCGATTGTTGACCGTATTTTTACCCGCATCGGGGCCGCTGATGACCTGATTGGCGGGCGCAGTACATTTATGGTGGAGATGGCTGAAACACGCCATGCCCTGAAGGAAGCTACAAGACGAAGCCTGATTTTGCTGGATGAAGTGGGCCGCGGAACTTCCACGCATGACGGGATGGCCCTGGCCCAGGCGATTGTGGAATATATCCATGACCGGATCGGTGCCAAAACCTTGTTTTCCACCCATTATCATGAACTGACCGAACTGGAGAAAACATTGCCCCGCATGGTAAATGTTCATGCCCAATGCATTGAGCAAAACGGGAAAGTGGTTTTCCTGCATCGCATTGTCCCGGGAGGCACAGATCGCAGTTATGGAATTCATGTTGCCGAGTTGGCCGGCATCCCTCATGATGTAATTGAAAGGGCGAAACAATTGTTATCCGAACTTGATCGTGCACAAGCAGCTGACAAAACTAGCAATTCGCCCGTTGTGGCCGGACAGTTGTCCTTGTTTGATGATCCGGTGATGAATGGATCGGCTCATGATTCAGATACGACTGTTGTTGAAGCCATACCGCCTGCGGAGAAAGAAGTTCTGGAAGCGGTGCGCAAGTGGGATCTGATGAATAAAACACCTTTTGAGTGCATGCAATTTTTGTTTGAAATAAAACAGAAGCTGGATAAAGATTAATCCGGGGAGGGAGGAACGCATGGGAAAAATCCGGATCCTTGCTGAGCAATTGGCAAACCAGATTGCGGCCGGGGAAGTAGTGGAGAGACCTGCATCCATTGTGAAAGAGCTCGTCGAAAATGCGATTGATGCACAGGCAACGCGCGTGCAGGTCCACATTGAAGAAGGCGGGATTTCGTATATCAAAGTGTCCGATAACGGCGTTGGTATGGACCGGGAAGATGCAGTGCTGGCATTTTCCCGCCATGCAACAAGCAAAATCAGACGGGAAAGAGATCTGTTTTCCATCCGCACCCTGGGGTTTCGGGGTGAAGCTTTGCCAAGTATTGCTTCGGTAGCCAGGGTAGAATTGATTACGGCTCATGATTCAAATGCTCTTGCCGCCAAGGTAAATATTTCCGGAGGAGAAATCGAGTCGGTCGATGAAACCTCGCGATCACGGGGGACAGATGTAATCGTCAAAGACCTGTTCTACAATACACCGGCCCGTTTAAAATATTTGAAAACGGTCAATACCGAAGTAAGCCATGTTGCGGATATCCTGGGACGGCTGGCATTTGCCCATCCTGATATTTCCTTTGTCCTGACCCATAACGGGAGGCAGTTGTTTCAAACAACCGGAGACGGGAAACTGCTTCATGTCCTGCTTGCCATCTACGGGAAACAAGCGGCTGGACATGCGCTTTCCGTTCAGGCAGACAATGCTGACTTTCATCTGCACGGACTGGTGACAAAACCTGAAGTAACCCGTTCCAATCGCTCCTATTTGTCCATTATTTTAAATGGCCGATATGTACGGTCCTTGCCAATTACCCAGTCGATTATTCGTGCCTATGGTACCCTGCTTCCGACCGGACGGTTCCCGATCGGGGTTTTGCATCTGCAAATGGATCCCAGACTGCTGGATGTCAACGTGCATCCATCCAAGCTGGAAGTACGGCTGAGCAAGGAAAAGGAATGCCGTCAGTTTGTGGAAAACGCGATTCGGCAGGCATTGCAAAAAGAGCGTCTTGTTCCGTCCCCTGTTCTGGACCAGTCTGTTTCTGATCCCGCCCCGGCGGTCAGACAGCAGTCTTTCGACTGGAATCAACCGGAAATAACTGCCACCAAATATCCGGAGGCAAATAGAAGATCTGTTTCAGAGATTCGCGAGAAACCCGCAGATCAGGCTAGCCAGAACGTACCGACAGAAAGCCGGGATTTGCCGGAGGCCCATTCAAAGCAACAACAGGAAATGAAAAAAAATAACGAACAGGCGGAATCTGAAACCTTTCCGAAAGCGGACCGGAAAGAGGAAGCGGTTGAAAAACAGGGGGAGGATGCCGGCAAAGGAAAGGTACCGCAACATCGTCTGCCTGCCATGACACCGCTGGCCCAGGTGCATGGAACCTACATTGTTGCCCAGACAGAGGACGGTTTTTATTTGTTGGATCAGCATGCGGCTCATGAACGGATTTACTATGAGATGTATTTTAAAAAGCTGGCGGAAGAAAACCATAAACAGTATCCCCTCCTGGTGCCGTTAACCATTGAATGTACACCGGCTGAGGCTGAAATTCTGCATATGCGGCTGGCATATTTGCAGAAGTGGGGGTTGGATATGGAACCGTTTGGCGGCACCACCTTTGTGGTGAGAGCTTATCCGACCTGGTTTCCCAAAGAGGACGAGAACCGGCTGATACATGAAATCATTGACTTTCTGAAAGAGAATGGAAAGGTGGAAACCGCACAATTGCGTGATGCGACAGCCAAAATGATGGCATGCAAAGCAGCGATCAAAGCAAACCGTTATTTGCGGCGCGATGAGATGGAAGAGCTGTTAAAGCAGTTGAATCGTTGTCAAAATCCGTTTACTTGCCCGCACGGACGGCCAATTTTCATTCATTTTTCTGCTTATGATTTGGAAAAAATGTTTAAAAGGGTGATGTAAAATTGTTTGTCACCACTTCGTTTCACCCGGGAGAAGATGAAATAGAAAGCGCAAAAAATCTCGCTGCCAGTTGGAATGTGCCGTTTCTGATGCGCGAGCGAAAATCGCTCCAGGCACTTTTCGAATACATGAAAACAGATCGGGCCGTCATCGTTGGCAAACATGAATGGCGCTATGAAGAAAAAAACGGTGAAACTTTCTACTTTCATCCCAATATGTCAGCCCTTCGCATCAAAAATCTGGCAAGTGGAGAGCAGGACCGGATGGTTGCGGCTGCCAAATTGGGCGAAGGAGATCATGTGCTTGACTGTACACTGGGAATGGGAGCGGATGCGATCGTTGCCAGTTATGTTGTGGGAGCGTCAGGGCGGGTGGTAGCGCTGGAAAGCGAACCTGTTATTGCCGAGATTGTCCGTCATGGCCTCAAGCATTATAATACCGACCGGAAATTGCTCAATCAGGCGATGCGCAGGATTGAAGTGGTTTTATCCAATTACCGGTCATATCTCAAACAATGCCCGGATCAATCTTTTGATGTCGTCATGTTTGACCCGATGTTCCGGGAAACGGTAAAGCACTCGGCAGGAATCCAAATGATCAAACCGCTTGCCAATTCCAATCCGCTTGACAAGGCGTCGGTTCGGGAAGCATTGCGAGTGGCCCGTAAAGCCGTCTTGTTGAAGGAACGACCCAGAAGCGGAGAGTTTGAACGGCTCGGTTTTACAATCGCCAATGCTTCATCCAGCTATGCCTGGGGTGTGATTGAAAAAGGAGGGAGCCAGTGAAACCGAAACTGCTTGTGATTGTGGGACCTACGGCAGTCGGAAAAACCAGGTTGAGTATACGGCTGGCCAAACGGTTCCACGGAGAAATCATTTCCGGTGATTCGATGCAGGTTTACCGGGGAATGGACATCGGCACAGCCAAGATTATGCCCGAAGAGATGGAGGGAGTCCCGCATCACCTCATCAATATTTGCGATCCGGGCCAAATGTTTTCGGTACAGGAGTATCAACGGTTGGCACGCCAAAAAATCGCCGAAATTGCGGAACGTGGACAATTGCCCATGCTGGTCGGTGGAACCGGACTCTATATTGAGTCGGTTGTTCATGATTATGCCATGCCCAGTGTAAAGGATAACCCGGCGCTTCGGGAAGAATTGAAAATGGTGGCTCAGCGGGAAGGGAAAGAAGCGCTCTATCAGAAGCTGAAAGCGGTTGACCCGGTCCAGGCCGGCAAACTGCACCCCAATGATACCCGCCGTGTCATTCGCGCCCTGGAGGTATTTTATTTAACCGGGAAGCCGTTTTCAGAACTGAACAGAAAAGGCACTTCACCCTATAATGCCCTGTGGATCGGCTTGACCATGCCGCGGGAACTGTTGTATGAACGGATCAATCAGCGTGTGGATGATATGATTGCTTCCGGTCTGGTTGATGAAGTCAAACGACTTTGGAGCAAAGGCTACCGGCTTCATTTGACTTCCATGCAAGCAATCGGGTATAAAGAAATTATGAACTATCTGGAAGGAGCTATATCATTCGGCGAAGCTGTTGAGATGATCAAGCAGGGTTCGCGAAAATACGCGAAACGGCAACTGTCCTGGTTTCGGCGCTTGTCAGAAATCCATTGGTTTGACATAACAAATGCCAAATCTTTTCAAGAAATCGAACAGCTGATTGCAGGAAAGTTTCATTCGGCTAGAGAATAGAGTACAATAATGTAAAATTGTAAAAATACATAGGAGGTACGGGTTTTGAAACAAACAATCAATATTCAAGATACATTCCTCAACCAAATTCGCAAGGAATCGGTACCAGTTACAATTTATCTGGTAAATGGTTTTCAGTTACGTGGAATCATTCGTGGATTTGACAACTTCACAATCGTGATCGACAGTGATGGAAAACAGCAAATGGTCTATAAACATGCCATCTCCACATTTACTCCCGCACGTCCCGTTTCATTGATGCCCGCCAATGAAGACAAGGAAAGCTGAAACCCGGTCATACCCGTTGATTTAAGCTGCTGTCCCGTTTTTTGTCAGGGTCAGCAGCTTTTTTGATTTTTCTGTATCTGTTATTTTTTTACAATCTGAAAAGGCCGCATCATTTCCCAATCCTCATGCTCCAGGATATGACAGTGCCATACAAATTCCCCGGTAAAGGGAGTCAGGCCAAAGTGCGGGATAATTCGTGTCACTTGGCCAGGATGGGCTCTGACGGTATCCTTCATGCCCCGTTCGTCAAAAGCCGGCGGGACAGGCGCACCGGTAAAGCGAAGTCTGCCCGTTCGATTAAAATGGTTAACGTCAAAAGACTGGCGGTTCAGGATGCGAAAATGAACTTCATGCAGATGGATCGGATGCGTATCCGGTGTTGTGTTTATCAGCTGCCACAGTTCCAGACTTCCCCGGCGTGGTCTGGTTGTAATTGGAGAAGACCACCTTCTGTTTTCCAATAGCAGCAGGAGACGCCCAAACCGGTCGGTTCTTTCAACCAGGGACAGGTTGCGCACTCTTTGCACCCTGTTTAGCGGGGTTGGAGGAACCATGCTTAACTGTTCGGGGATGGTACTGGTATCTTTGAAAGACAATGCCTTTTTTACCCTGAATTGCATGACCAGCCCGGTTGTTCGGCGGTTTGGGGGAGAACCGTCGGGAAACGGTGCGGGAGCGCTGTTTGTCATCGTAATGGTCTTTCCTTTGAATCGCGAAAAGTCAAGAATGATATCGGCCCGTTCGGCTGGAGCAAGCGTCAGGGTGCGGATGCGGACCGGTCTGGAGAGCAGTCCGCCGTCAGTTCCAATCAGGATGAACGGCTGTCCGGAACTGAGACGCAATTGATAAAAACGGGAATTTGATCCATTAAGCAGACGGAAGCGGTATTTTCGAGGTTCGACATTCAGAAATGGCCAGACTTTTCCATTGACCAGATTTGTGTCTCCAAAAAATTCCGGAACAATTGAGGGAAAGGGAAGCCTGCGGGATGCTGTTTGCGGCCGGCTTGGGTAAAAGAGTGATCCGTCCCGGTTAAATGATCGATCCTGGATGACAAGAGGGATTTCAAATTTGCCTCGGGGAAGGTTGAGCGACATTTCCTGTTTGTCCCGAAGGAGATAGAATCCTGCCAGTCCGGCATAAACATTGAGTCGGGTAATGCCTAAAGCATGGTCATGGTACCAGAGGGTAGCTGCCCGTTGACTGTTGGGGTATCGATAGATTTGGCGCTGGAAAAACGGCCCGGTTTGTCTGAAACCCCGGGTAAACCAGGCATCGGGATGTCCGTCGCTGTCCGGAGGAGAAACAACACCATGAGCATGGACAACAGTTCTGACTTCCGGGGTTTTTCCTGTTCCGTGAATGGTTTTGTCTACAGGGAGAATGTGTCTTTTGGGCAATTGGTTCAGCCACAGTACCCGAACCGGTTCGTTTGTTTTCGCTTCGATGGTCGGACCGGGATAACTGCCTTCATATCCCCAGATGCGGGTAGGGGGAAGATCACGGTGAAGTTTTTGCAATCTTTCCAACATCCGGACGATATAAAACGTAAATTTGCCGTTTCGTGATACCGGCCGCAAGGTTTTCGGAACAGGAAGCGGATCAACAAAAGGAGTCAGACGGCTTTGCAATCTCATTCAGGTATCTCCTTCCTTCACATTTGTTCTCTGTTTAATAAATGTAACAGCAACCCGTGTTGCAACGGACAGCTGACTACTGGAGCCAGGGTCTGTCTCCGGAAGTGAACAGGAAAAATATAATCACAATTGGCAGGTAAGGCTGGCTGTAGGAATTGGCCGGGAAATATAATCGCATATCCTGTCAGTTAATAAATAACCCTTTCTGCCCGACCCGGGAGACCAACCGGGCCGAATTCAAAAACAATGACGGTGTTGCTTTTTTGACTTCAGCTTGTTCTACGCCATGGAATACATTGGCACGATATCAGACAAAAACAGCATATTTTTTCTTTCAATTCACAGTTGTCAGGTATCCGGAGCGGCGTAAAATTCCACCCGCGGTGTTTTGGCTGAAGAAAATCCTCTGCTGCCCCCTGATCAAAAGCATGGTTTTCCGGTTTATGTTTCACCAAAAAATAGGCGGATGCGTATACTGGGATGAGCAAATCCGGACGACGAGGTGAGATCATGAACAGGAGAGTTATGACGGGAAATGCCAAGCACCAGATTCATGTTGTATTTGATCATCCAAAGAAAGATCTCGCTGTTTCATCCCAGCCGGTTGATATTCCTCCTTCTGTTCCGGAAGGGGAGGACGGGCCGTTGCGGGAGAGCCTGGCAGAATTGAATCGGCTGGTTGGTCTGAATAAAATCAAGGAATTTATCAAAGAGATTTATGCCTGGCTGGAGATCGGGAAACGGAGGAGAGCAGCTGGTCTGAGTGCAGAACAGCAGGTACTCCATATGGTATTTTCGGGAAATCCCGGAACCGGAAAAACGACCGTGGCACGGATTCTCAGTAAATTGTTCAAGGAAATGGGGGTGTTGTCCAAAGGCCATTTCATTGAAGTGGAACGGGCGGATCTGGTCGGCGAGTATATTGGCCATACGGCGCAAAAAACACGGGAGCATGTAAGAAAGGCACTGGGAGGAATTTTATTCGTTGACGAGGCTTATTCACTGGCTCGCGGCGGGGACAAGGATTTTGGCAAAGAAGCAATTGATACGATGGTAAAATCGATGGAAGATTACAAGAATGATTTTGTCCTGATTCTGGCCGGCTATCCGGAAGAAATGGATGCTTTTTTGCGACTCAATCCCGGGTTGCCATCAAGGTTTCCAATCCATTTGCATTTTCCGGATTTCCAGTTGGATGAATTGATGGAAGTGGCCGGGCAAATGGTCAGGGAACGGGAATATTGCCTGTCCCCCTCTGCCAGAAATAAATTGCGAAATCATTTGCAACAGCAATTGTTAACTTCCAGGACAGAATTTGGCAATGCGCGTTACGTCCGCAATTTGATTGAACAGGCGATCCGGCACCAGGCGGTTCGGCTGATGGGCAGACGCGAGACCAGCCGGGAGGAACTGATGACCATCCGCTGTGAGGATTTGCGGTTTGATCATGATGTAAGGAAATCCGGTTCAGGTTCGTGGTATAATGAAAAAATGCCAAAACCGTATTTCATCTAGAAAGGAATGAACCGGCATAAACGAAATGGAAAATGGTGAACGGGCGATTTTGGTGGGTTTGGGACCTAAACAGCAGGAATGGGAACTGCGTTCAACACTGGATGAGTTGGCCAATCTGGCAGAAACCGCACAGGCCATTCCGGTGGCAAAGGTATTGCAATTCCGGGATCGCAAGGATCCGGCTTGGCTGATCGGAAGGGGAAAAGTGGAAGAAATCGCCAAAATGGCTGAAGAAAAACAGGTGGATCTGGTGATCTTTGACCAGGAGCTTTCACCGGCCCAGCTTAGAAATCTGGAAACATTGCTTCCTTGCAAGGTAATTGACCGCACACAACTTATTCTGGATATTTTTGCCGGACGCGCAAGGACGAAAGAAGGAAAAATCCAGGTGGAACTGGCCCAGTTGGAATACTTGCTGCCCAGACTTTCCGGTAAGGGAAAGGAAATGTCCCGTTTGGGAGGTGGCATAGGAACCAGGGGACCAGGGGAAAAGAAACTGGAAACAGACCGAAGGCACATACGCCGCCAGATTCGTCTGTTGACAGGACAACTGGAGGAAATTAAAAAGCACCGCCGCTTGCATCAGCAACGCCGGAAAAAGAACCGGATCCCCCAGGTTGCCTTGGTCGGGTATACCAATGCCGGAAAATCAACTTTGCTTAATCAGCTTACCGGTGCTGAAGTGCAGGCTGAAAACCGGTTATTTGCTACACTGGATCCGACTTCGCGCCTTCTTCTCCTGCCTTCCGGCAAAGAGATAATCCTGACAGATACGGTTGGATTCATTCGCCGCTTGCCTCACCATTTGGTGGCTGCTTTCCGTTCTACACTGGAATATGTCAGGGAAGCTGACCTGCTGCTGCATGTGATCGATGCTTCCCATCCGGAAGCGGAAGAGCAGAT
The DNA here is from genome assembly GCA_049587175.1 of Thermoactinomyces sp. Taxonomy (GTDB): domain Bacteria; phylum Bacillota; class Bacilli; order Thermoactinomycetales; family Thermoactinomycetaceae; genus Thermoactinomyces. The sequence goes on along the minus strand of JBAVDL010000305.1, from coordinate 10,366 downwards.
TGAGGTGGTGGAGGAGGTATTGGCCAGTCTTGGTGCATCTGATATTCCCGTTCTGAAGGTCTGGAACAAGGCAGACCTGTTCTCCGGTGATTTTCCTGAACAGTGGGGAGAGAACAATTTGCTTGTCTCTGCTTTTTCCCATGCCGATCTGGAGCGTCTGAAAGAAAAGATCGGGCAGATGCTGCAGGAGGACATAATCACCGGGCAAGTCAGTATTCCGGTGACCAGGGGAGACTGGATTTCCCTGTTACATGACAGGGCAGAAGTGATTGAATCGGAAACGGATGAGATGGTGATGAATTTCAGGTTTCGTCTGTCGCATACAGATTATCAACAGTTGCCTTCTGAATTGAAAAAACGGATTCAGGTTCAGTGAGATTTTATTGACAGGAATGTGATGTAGCTGTGTACGAATCATTAAACCATGGAAGATGGATTGAAAAAAAAATCCGGGAAGCAGAGAAAAAAATCGAACCGGTTCTGAAAGAAATTGAAAAAAATACAGACCTGAAACAATGGCAAGTATTAAAAGCTTACCGGGAAATGAAAGTGAGTGAAATTCATCTGCAACCCTCAACCGGTTACGGTTATGATGACCTTGGCCGGGAAATATTTGAAAAAGCTTTTGCACAGATATTCGGGGCAGAGCAGGCCTTGGTAAGGCCAAACATTATCTCCGGAACCCATGCCATTTCTGCCTGTTTATACGGTGTTTTGAGACCTGGAGACCAACTGGTTTATTTAACGGGTCGCCCCTATGACACACTGCATCAGGTGATCGGTTCTTCCCGGGATGGCTCCGGTTCGTTGGCGGATTATGGAATTTCCTATCAGGAGATTCCATTGACGGAAGAAAACAAGATTGACTGGGAAGCTTTTGAAAAAGCGGCTAATCCCAATACGCGCATGGTGGCCATTCAACGGTCGCGCGGTTACGCTGACCGGCCGTCTTTTACCATCAACGAAATCGCGCACATGATTCGGCGAGTACGTGAGATCAGTCCCCAGGCGGTAATTTTTGTGGACAATTGCTACGGAGAGTTTGTCGAACAGGAGGAACCCACAGCTGCAGGAGCCGACCTGGTAGCAGGTTCCCTCATCAAAAATCCGGGTGGAGGATTGGCGAAGTCTGGAGGATACATAGCAGGGAAAAGGAAGTTCGTGGAAAAAGCAGGCGCCCGGCTGGTGGCTCCCGGGATCGGCATGGAAGGCGGGGCGACTTTCGGTTATATGCGCGATTATTATCAAGGGCTGTTTCTTGCTCCCCATATCGTTGGGGAAGCATTGAAAGGAGCAGTTTTTACAGCAGCTTTCCTGGAGGAAGCCGGATTTAAAACAACCCCTGCCTGGCACGAAAAAAGAACGGATATCATCCAGCAGGTATATCTGGAAAAACCGGAGTTGTTAATCGCCTTTTGTCAAGGGATTCAATCTGCCTCCCCTGTCGATGCCCATATTCTGCCGGTACCGTCGCCCATGCCCGGCTATGAGGACGAAGTAATTATGGCTGCCGGAACATTTGTGCAGGGAGCCAGCATTGAATTGTCTGCAGACGGCCCTCTTCGACCGCCTTATATTGCCTATATTCAGGGAGGATTGACCTATTCGCATGTCAAGATTGGCTTGGCCCGGGCAATGGATTTTATGATTGAAACAGGGCATTTCAAAATATGAGTGACTGGAAGGGAGTTTGTTTCAATTGGATATGTTATGGTGGGGAATCATTATTCTTTTGTTTATCCTGGCTTATCTCGGACTTTTTGTCCCGGCGTTGCCTGATGCACCGCTAATGTTGGCCGGATTTCTCATTTACCAGTTTGCGATTGATTCCGGCCAGTTGGGGTTCGGGTTTTGGATTACCGTGTTGATTCTGGCCATTTTGCTGATCCTGGTTGATTATGTTTCCAGCAGTATTGCTGTAAAAAAATTTGGCGGAAATGCCCTGTCAGTGGCAGCAGCCATTCTGGGAGTCATTATCTTCCCGATCTTTATGGGACCTGTCGGGGTTATTGCCGGTCCTTTTTTACTGGTATTTGCTCTGGAACTGATCCTGAAAAAATCGGCAACCGTCGCCTTGCGAATTGCTTACGGCACGTTGGTCGGTTTTTTGGGCGGAATCTTTACCAAATTTATTGTCTTGACAGGTATGATGATCTGGTTTTTTGTGCTGGTATTCTGGGTCTGATCAAACCGTTCTCCTTCGGGAGAACGGTTTTTTGCAATGGTGACGTGTTCGCATCTGTCTCCGCTGAGTTCTGTAAGGTGTTGCATGATCTCATCCACGCTCATCCACCCGGCTTTTTCGGAACCGTCCTACGTATAGGCTGAGGCACCAATGACAGCAGTAATCGCATCCGGTGGTTCGAACAAACAAGGTTTTCTTTCCAATGACCGGGCCTTCGCCTTGAATCGTAGAATTCGAGAATTGGAATCAAGAGAAAATCGCCTCCGAATAGATTGCCCAGGTCTTCGGCGTGTCACTGACTTTTACCGCAACGACGCAGTTCCATCGTTTTTTCGCCCAGTCAAACAGCCATTTCGCGAGGTTTTCTGCTGTCGGCACGCAGGGTAGCACATCGTTTAAATGCCGATGGTCGAGCGTTTCCTCCAGGTATCGCTGAAAAGGCTTCAGTTCTCCGTAATCCCGTACAAACGCCTGCTGATTCAAGGTCTCGGACTTTAACACGATTTCTACTTGGTAGTTGTGTCCATGCAGCCGGGAACAGGGATGCTCCTCCGGCAGATGATCGAGCTGATGACTGGCGGAAAAGTGATATCTTTTCGTAATGGTGTACATCAGAGCCATTCCTTTCAATATTTTTGATCCAGGTAATGCACGTACTTGATCCACTCTTTTACGTTATGCATTTCGACTTCATCCAAACGAGCGCGCATGCCAAGTTCTCCAGATTTTGCAACCTTTCGGATAGACTTTCCATCAAACTGATAGACCGTTCCGAACCGTCCGCCACTCCAACAGGAGGTAGAATCCACGGAATCAAAAGGAATCCAGGGCAAATGCCGGGTACTGGAGAATCCCAGACCATGAATCTTGGCATGATGCCGATGCGCCGTTTCTACGAACCAGGGAAGGTATTTGTATTCATGCGTCTGGATGGTCTTGATGGCCAAACCTCCAAGAGCGACTCGGTCATATTCCTGTACCAGATCGAGGAAATACGGTTCCTCCGGCTTCGATGCCAGACGGGAATGCACTTCTTTCCGGTTTCCCGTTCCAGGATTTGGCGATATTCCTCCACTTTTTTGAGACCCACCACGGCATCCACATCCAGTTCAAAGAATTGCTCCACCTCATGGCGGTTGATGAAATCAATGTAGCGATAAAGATACTGGTCAAAGTTCGTTTGCCTGTTTTGGTTTAGAAACGAAAACGCCCCTGAGTCAAGAAGAAACCCTTTGCAATAGGGAATGTATTCGATCTCCCATCTCTGGATATAAAAAAAAAGACTCCAGCATATACGGGACAAAGATTCCCTCTTCTGCGAGCCGTTTCACGTAAGACTCTTTGGCATAGATGCCGGCAAGATACAGTTTCACTTTTCAATCGCCTCACCGCAGTTTGGACAAATGATTGTCTTGTTTCGGGAACGGGACGTTTCTTTTGACTCCTCAAAGAACTGGTCAATGTCCAGACTTCCCAACAGATAGTCCAGTTCTGAAGCGTCAAAACCGGTCAGACTCATATCCCAGTCCGTTTCGGTCAGCTCCTGAAGGACTTGCTTCAGTTTGGGCGGATCCCAATCCCCTTCAATTTTGTTCAAAGCGAGATTGAGGGCCTTTTCCTGCTCTTCACTGAGAATCACAACAGAGCAGAGGACTTCGGAGACGCCTTGTGCTTTCAGGATTTTGAACCGTTGATGACCGCCGACCAGGTTCCCCGTTCGCTGGTTCCAGATAATCGGTTCGACGTAGCCAAAGGTTTCGAGACTTTGTTTCAGTTTCTCGTATTCGGGGTCACCGGGCTGAAGGTCTTTTCTCGGATTGTAGGGAGCCGGGTTGATGTTCTGAATCGGGATGGATTTGAAGTTCATGGGTTTCCTCCTTATCCGTTGGTTTGTCGGAAGATCTTGGCTTTGCTGTATTTTTGGTCTTTGGCCATGAGTGCCAGAAATTCTTCCCGGCTGAAATCGGACAGGCGAAAGATTTCTTCTTTCTTCATGCCCAGTTGCTTTCCGATTTCGTCGATGGATTTCCCTGAATCGATGAGACGCTTCACAATCGCCTTCATGGGTGCGAGCAAATGCGTGCCTCTTGCCCGGTTATGGGTGACCGTTCCGTAGATATGAGCGTTCTCATCCTCGTGTTCGACCATGACGACAGGGACTTTGCCGCCTAACTTGCTTTTCAGCGGTTCTTCGCCTGAGACCAGCCAGCGATGAAACCCGTCGATGATGGTATAATCCGGTCTGACCACGATGGGAAGGGTCCAGCCGTTCACGAGAATGGACTGGACGAGGAGTTTCAGGTTTTCTTTCGAAACGACGTTCGGGTTGTAATCATTGGGTTTCAGTTTCTCCCGATCGACAAACTGCAAGGTCTGAAGCGGTTCAAACAGATCGTTTTTCATGAGTTTTGCCTCCGGTAGTCCGTCAGGATATTGAAATAGAACGACCGCAAGGAACGGCTTTTCGGGTCTCCGGTGGTAAGGGATTCGTACATGTTCCGATAGGATTTTTCCGTCATCATGTTGTGGAATCGAAGCAGAACATTTCGATACCGGACGGCGATCTTGCGTTTATGTTCGGTATCAAAGTTTCCGGGGATATCGGACAGAAGGCGGAGAAGTTCCTTTTTGTAGTCCACCCCATTTTTCCTTTGCTTTTCCAGCTTCCGCCGTTTGGGGGTTCTTCTCCGGAACATTTCGCTGTCCCAGTAAAGCGCCACCAGATAGGCGTTAGGTTCTCTGCAAGGTAATGCGTTCCATCAGATCGGGATAGTATTCGTTCATGTTAACGAGATTTTTGACGGTATCAATGGAGAAGAACTGGGATACCCGAAGTTCTTTCCGGCTGAGTCCAGTTTGCCAGAGATAGAGATAGACATTGGGAATCTCGACCTGATGTTCAAAGAGGTACAGCCAGACATCGGAATCTTTCCAGTCATAGATTGGGGAAAGGCGATGCTGGTATTTTTGTTGGGCAAGAAATTGCATCCGCTGGATTGATTCATAGGCGCGAACGCCTGTAATCAGAATACCGTCCATGCAGGCTTGCTTGAGAAAAGCCTGATAGGTCATTTTTCTGGGATTCAAAAGTGGATGGTGGGTGATCGCAAATTCCGGCATGTTCCGTACCCAGACATCCCGTTTGGTTTTGTCCCAACAGATGAAGGATTCGTCATTTTCCAGTTCATTCAGACAGTTGAAGTGTTTGACCTCCAGGCAGTACCATTGAAACTTGGCACCGGCCAAAAGAAACTTTTTCCGCCACGTTTTCACCGTCTTTTCGATACAGGGAAAAATGGCTTCTTCGTCGATGAATTGTACGGTAAGAAGCGAAGGGTCAATGCGTCCTTCCTGAATGAGCGAGAGGACGAGATGTCCAAGGCAGAGAGAATCCTTGCCGCCGGAGAAGGACAAATACACAGGCACACCGTTGGAAAAGATGTTTTCGATGCGCTTGCGTGCGGCTTCGACCACATTCATGCGCCCTTCTTTTCGGACAATCATAGTTGAAACCTTCCTCCACAATGCGGGCACTCGATGGTCGGATTCGGTTCTGTTGTGGTTTTAGGCGATTCGGTTGGTGCTTGGGTCAAGGGTGGCACTGCTTTTTCCATCTTTCTGGCTTTTCGTTCGGCTGCTTCCTGGAACTGCGTGATTTCCGATTGGTTCAGTTTTCCATATTCCGCCATCTGCTGTTCGGTTTCTTCGAGATCGCCAAGCAAATCTTTCAAGAAGTCATCGTCAAACCCGGGAATATCCAGTTCGTCTTTGAGTTCGGTGAGGATTTCCATCATGGCTTCGTTATCATCAATGCCCAGACTGTAAATCCGGTTATCGGTCAAGATGAGTTTTTTCTTTTCCGATTCCGTAAGATGAGTAAGGCGAAGGAGATCGGCTTCCGTTTCGCCCATTTCCTTCAAGGCTTCAAAGAGACCATTTCCAGCGAGGATGACGCCGTTTTCATCCACGATGAGAGGTCGGATTTGACCAAACATGCGAACACTTCGGATCATCTCCTGAATCTGGCGTTTGGGATGAATGCGTGCATTTTTCTCAGGAGGTTTCAGTTCACTGAGCGGAACTTTTTGTATCTTCATGAGACTCGCTCCTTTGTTGTTTTTCTTTTTCGAGAAATTCACGGGCAGAGGGAATGAGGGTTGCTGCTTTTTCCACAATGGAAGGGTCGATGGTATAGACTTCCCGCCAACCTTGCTGAATGGAGCCGGTATAGGGCCTTTCTGCCCAGTTTCCCGTCCCGACCTTGAACCCGTTTGGCCACTCGTAAATCGGCGGAAGGGTAATCTGATAGTAATGAATCAGCCCCAGAACGTGTTCATGTTTCCAGTCACGCAAGGGATTGTAGCGGGTCATTCCTTTTTTGGTCGTGTAGACAGGAGATTTCCCGGTATAGTTTCCGTCGGCTTTTCTCCGTCCCAGAATGAGCATATCGAGCTGATTTTGTCGGTAGTAACAGTCCTGGGTTTGGTGCAAAATGATACGATCCCACTTGTCAGGCACGCCCTGTTTTGGAAAGAGCATGGAAAGGTTTTGAGACAACCATTTCAGATCATGTCCGGTATGGATAATGGTCAGTCCTCGGGGTTTATGCGAATGTACCCAACGGAGAAAGGCCGGATATTCCAGATGGGTTCGAATAAAGAAACAAGGGAAGAGATCGATCTGTTCCATCACAAACTGAAGGGCAAGGGAATCTTTGCCACCACTCCAGGCATAGGCGACTTTTTTCCCCTTGATGTTCTTTTGGATTTCCTCGACCGTTTGGTCAACAAGTGCGTCGATTTCACTTTTACGGACAAGGTTTTCGATATTCTCCCATGCTCTGAGCCAGTCTTCATGGGAGATTGCCTGTTTTTTTCCGAGCACGAAATTTTCCTCCTTCTGTCAATACGATGGCCACAATCCCCGAGAGCGTGAGAGTGGTAAGACTTCCGATCACCTTGAAGAGAGAATCATTCATCAGGTTTCCATAGGCAAAGATGGGCCAGCCAACCAGAAGCGAAGAAAAAACACCATAGAACACGCCCTTTTCCGTCAAGGAAAAGCCGGTAAGAGATAGGACGGTGGTAGCAAAGGTAGAGGCACGCAGGGTGCCATAGAACAAAAACAAGTGCACGAGCGTAAGCCCTGGAATATGCGCCAGAGCCATCGCCAGACCAATCATCACGAGCATACCAATTCGATAATGTTTCAGCTTGGCAGATTGGAGGAGATCGTGCGTCAGGGCAGAGATGGAGCACAAGTTACTGCTGATGGTGGACATCAGCCCGGACAAGAGCATGAACAGAAAAAGGGCCGTGACCCAGTTTGGGAGAACCTGCAAAACCAGTTCCAGATTGACCATTTGTTTGTCAGACGGATGAAAGCCTGTTCCGGCTGCCAGGAATCCAAGTATCCCCATGGAAAGGGGAACGACGGCAAAGAAAATGGCTCCCCAAAGGAAAGAAGAAGCAATTTTGTCCGACTTGACCGCGAAGGCACGTTGCCAGAAACTCTGGTCGCCAAATGGACCTGATAAAAGACCAATGGTGGTAGAGAATCCGAAGGCCAGGAACACTTCCAACCCGTTTCGGTCGAATAGGTGTCGGATTTCGCCATGGATGCCTCCCAGTCCCTGAAAGAGAGCCGAGACGCCCACTTCCTGCACTGTCCAAGGAACGAGCCAGAGACAGGCGGCGAGTATCAGGAGCATCTGAACCGCATCGGTGATGACGGATGCCCGGATCCCATGAAGGACAGAATAGGACAGGGTAAAAAGCCCGAGGAGAAGGGTCATGCTCCAGAATGGAAATCCGGTCAGCATACTCAGGATTTTCCCGCCTGCCAGGACAACGGTGGACAAGAGAGAAAGCGACGACAATTGGAAGAGATAGACCTTTTTCACTCGGGGCGAATATTGTTGGGCCATGTATTCCGAGAGCGTGAAGCCGAATGGCAATTTCTTGCGAATCCGTTTGGCAAAGGGAATAAACAGGATGAGACACAGGACGTTTGGAAGAACAAACCAGAACAGTCCAACCCATCCGTTTATGTAGGCTTGTTCTGCAGAAACAAAAAGAGCCGGCGCCCAAATCCAGGTCGAAGCGATGGAGAGCGCCATGTTGACCGTACCAAATTCCCGATTTCCAGCGAGGTAGTCTTCCTGGGTATTTTCTCGTTTTAGGAAAAAGGGAATGCCTGCAATGAGCAGGAGATAAATGGCCAGGACAAGGAAAGCGTTCATGAAGTGACTCCTTTCTGTGCATAAAAAAAGCCCCTCAAGGGGGTCATGGGAAGGAGTTTTTCGGTTATCTCTATCATAGAGGATGGCCATATTTCGTGCGTGTCAGGATTTTGCAAGAAAGGACGCAAAAAAGGATCAATTTTTTTCGCTTTTTAGCTGCGTTTTCATCTGGCGATAGGCTTCTTTCCGTTGTTTGGCTTGTTCCTTCCAATCCTGCATTCGCTTTTCGATCGCCTTTCGTTCCTCTTCCCGTTCTTCTTCGGTTTCTTCCAGCGTGTACAGCTCATCCACGGGAACATCCAAAAGTTTGGCCATTTTAAAGAGGGTCTCCGGCCGGGGATACGCGTTTCCGTTCACCCACATGGAGACTTGTTGTTTGCTGACGCCAAGGGCAATGGAGAGATTGGTATGATTGGGTTTCATCTTGATTCCGAGGACGTCCAGCCTATATCCTTCTTCCTGCTTTTGGAGCAGGACAGATTTCAGATTGGGTTTTAGCATGACGAACACCCTTTCCAATTCTTGTCCCGTTTATTATATCAAGGAAAAATGAACAAGTTGAGATTTCCTTGAACTTCTCCGGATTTCAACGAATGGATGAATTTATGATATAATCATCATCGAAACGAGGAAAACAAGGAGGCTCAAACGGAAGGAGGGCGAATATGGGTTGGAGTCAAGCGGTGAAACGTGTAGTCAAACAGACCGGAGTTCACGCTGTACCAGTATCCCATATGGAAGATAGCGATGGAGAACCAGAAAGAGTGGGAAGATCGGATCGTTTCGCCCGTTTCTCGTTATGAGGAAAAGACCAGCCCTGTCTATACGGGATACAACTCGACGACAGAGCGGTTGGTCGTGGAATGGAGAAACAAGGAATTAAGAATGGAACAGATTGAGAAATCGATGAGCCTTTTAACGGTTCCGGAGCGAAGATATATTGAAGAGAAATATTTCAATCCGAGGCGACCTTCGGATTATGATGTCTGCGAGGAGTTGGGCATGTCCCGGAGCCAGGTATCGCGGATGAAACTGCCGGCGCTATTGAAACTGGCAACGGCGCTGAATATTCCGCAGGCAGAGGAATGTCTGACGGAGATGTGGGAGAAGCAAACCGGATAGCAGCTGTCCCTAGATAGGGAGGGAATTTTTTTTAAAAAGGGTGCGCGGGATGCTGATTAGTGTCGAATAATAGGAATAGAAGGATATTTCCTCAGAAGACGTCCAGAAAGGGCGTCTTTTTTGCTTATGACAATAAGAAACAAGCGTGTGTATAGAAAGAGCGGATGGGACAGGCACTCATCTTCCGGAAGGCGTCCACCATGGAGGTCTTTTTTTCTATGCCAAAAAAAGGGGGAGAGGCATCATGCAACAACCGGTAACCTGGGAACAACTGGCCGTACTGGCTACCATCATTACCATCGTCGTGGAGCTTCTGAAGTGAGGGGGACAGGGAATTCCTTGTCTCCATCGAATGATTTCACGGATAAGGAGGAGAGAGCATGCAGGAAGAACAGAAGGAACTGCGGGAAGAAGAGATTTTCTGGGAGAAGGTAAAGGAAAAGGTGAAAGAGTGGAGAGTAACGATTGGCGTTGCAGGAAGTATTCTTTTCCTGATGTTTTGCGGAGTTTTGTTTGCTTTATTCAACTGGATGACAGGAATGGTTCGAACCGGCGGATTTGATGCAGAGATTGATGCAGCCATGATTCAGGCGATGGTGGCCATTTGTGTCGCTGTTCCGGCAACACTGTTGACAGGAGCTGGAACGATTCTGGTGACGGCTCATTTCAACCGGCAGACACAGAAGATCGCGATTCAGGCACAGAGGTCAGCGATTCGGGACAAGGTATTAGAGAAGAGGCTGGAGGTTTATCATGAGTTAATTCATAGAACCAGGTCTATCTACGTTGATTTATTTTTATCAAATGCAATATCTAGC
>JBAVDL010000304.1:0-9044 GCA_049587175.1 Thermoactinomyces sp. | reverse complement strand
AATTATCTTAAATGTTTTCAGAAAACCAGATATATCCATATTCTTTATACCGGTTGTTCCATTTTCATAAATGAAAAATACATCTTTAGCATATAAATACTTCCAATAGTAGTAAATAAAATAGCTAAACTCATCATTTTTGGGTCTTATTAACCTGCAAAAATTGGTACAAATTAATTTATTAGAAAATCGTTCTATCAAATCCTTTGTTACAATTGCAACTCTTCCTGTAGATTGTGTAGGACTACCACCTGAAATTTCGACAATAAGATCTCCTTCCCTAGAAATCTTTTTTTGAAGATTTTTCTTGAGAATATATCTAATAGGAACTTTTCCATCTCGTCCTAAATTAATTTCTGGGATATCTGCACCCCTAATACAATATACCTGCTGATTGTGATTCTTTTCTGGCTCACTTTTCCCCCAGTCTCCACCAATAAGTGTTTCAATGAGAGAACCAAAATTTTTAATCTCCCACCCCTTCGGAATCGGCCCCAGTTCGCTGTCGACAAATTCGCCATCCCGGAACGGTTCGAAGTCGACAAACCACGATTTAAAAATCGCCTGCGCCATTTCTTCGAGGTCCTGGTTGATTTGGTGGTTAAGTTCGATTTTGTCGTCGATAGACTTAAAAATCGAAACCACTCTTTTTTGTTCATCTAAGGGTGGAACAGGTATATCAAAGTTTTCGATCATTCCTTTGGTTAATGCTGGTCTGGTTCCACCTGAATCAGCTAAAGTTTGCATATAATTTTGCATTTGAGGGCTGCATAAATAGGATTTTAAATACATGGGTAATATCTTTCTTTTGTCACATCGAATAATACACACATGTTGATTTACTCTTGCTGGAAGAACTTTATCCGGAACAATACAGCATCTACATACTGAATCTCCAGTGATATTTAGAAAAACGTCTTCCTTCTCAACTGTAACATTTTTTAATTTATCAGCTTGTATATCATCAATAAATGCTAGTCCTCCAAACGAAAAACTATGATTAAACACATTTTGACTTCTAATCAAAGCAATTCCACTTTTTTTGTAACTCCCTTTCCCCCCTTTTGGAGTCGCTCCACTACCAATTTTCAAAGTTAAATTCTTTAATTTCTCTAATCTCCAACCTTCACAACTCATACCCGATCCCCCTCAGGTTCCGGCGGATCTCTTCTTCCAGTTCGTGTGAGCGCCGGAATTTCTCGGCCAGCGAGGCGGTGAGGCGCTCCATTTTTTCCTCAAACGGTTCATCGTCATCCTCTTCTTCCGCCAGGCCCACATACCGCCCCGGAGTGAGGATATATTCATGCTCCCGCACTTCGTCTAGCGTGGCCGCTTTGCAAAAACCGGGCACATTCTCATAGTCTCCCGGAATGGTTCCGCGCCAGCGGTTAAAGGTATCGGCGATTTGGCGGGTATCTGCTTCCGTCAGTTCGCGGCGGACACGGTCCACCATTTGCCCCAGTTTGCGGGCATCGATAAACAGAATTTCCCCGTTTCGGTTACGCTGGCCCCGGCCGGCCTTGTTTTTGGTTATCACCCAGACGCAGACGGGGATTTGGGTAGAGTAGAACAGTTGCCCCGGCAGAGCGATAATCGCTTCCACCAGATCATCTTCAATCAGGTTTTTGCGAATTTCCGCCTCATTGCTCTGATTGGTGGACATGGAACCGTTGGCCAGCACAAAGGCAGCCGTTCCCTTTGGCGACAGTTTGGAAACCATATGCTGAATCCAGCCGTAGTTGGCGTTTCCCTTGGGCGGCGTTCCGTAGCGCCAGCGGGGATCGTCGGCCAGTTTGCTGTTCCACCAGTCGCTGACGTTAAAGGGCGGATTGGCCAGGATATAATCGGCACGCAAGGTTTTGTGCAGGTCATTGAGGAAGGTATCGGCATGGTGCGGGCCAAGATTGTTGTCAATGCCGCGGATGGCAAGATTCATCTTGGCCAGCCGCCACGTGGTCGGGTTGGATTCCTGCCCGTAGACGGCGATATCCCCGATCCGGCCCTGATGCGCCTTGACGAACTCATGGCTTTGCACGAACATGCCGCCGGAGCCGCAGCAGGGGTCATAGACGCGCCCTTTGAAAGGCTGGATCAGTTCGACCAGCAGATGGACGACCGTTCTTGGTGTATAAAACTGCCCTCCGTTTTTCCCCTCGGCGCTGGCAAATTTATTGAGGAAATATTCGTAGACCCGTCCAAGCAGGTCTTTCCCTTTCGCTTCCTTGTCTCCCAGCTTGATGGAGAACCCGTCAATAATCTCCCCCAGCTTCTGTTTGTCCAGTTCAGGACGGGCATAGTTCTTGGGCAGTACGCCTTTCAGGGAATCATTCTCCTTTTCGATTGCCTCCATCGCGTCATCAACAATTTGCCCGATTTCCGGTTTTTTGGCATTTTCCTTGATATACGACCAGCGCGCCTTTTCCGGTACCCAGAAAATATTTTCAGCCAGATATTCGTCCCGGTCTTCGGGATCGGCCCATTCATCCTCCTGCAATTCTTTGTATTTCTCTTCAAACGCATCGGAAATATATTTCAGAAAGATCAGGCCCAGAACGACGTGCTTGTACTCTGCGGCATCCATATTGTTGCGCAATTTGTCCGCCATTTGCCACAGTTGCGATTCAAAGCCCAGTTCGCTGCTGTTGTTGTTGGAAACAGCCATCAGCCATCCTCCCCCTTATGTAAACTGATCGTAGATATCCTGTTTTGTTTTTTGCCATCGTTGCTTTGCTTCCAGGTAAAGTTTCTGTTCCTGCCGGTATTTATTAATGAGCTGGTGCTGTTTTTTCAATGCCGGAACCGGAATTTTCAACCCCCCCAAATCATCGGGATGGATATTCATCACCCTGGAGCCGCGCTGGAATGAGCCAACCGCTTGCAGGCCGGTCGGGCTTTCCAGGAAAATCTTCACATACTCGCTCTCGATCTGCGGAGTGGCAAGCCTGATTACAATCAGGTTGGCCGAAGCAATCGTGTAGAAGGGAAGCTCCCGTACAATTCCAACCTTGATCACAGTTCCCCGGCAAGTGATAACAACATCCCCGACTTTCAACTCGTAGCGCCTGACTTTGCGGACCGGTTCATCAATCGTATCCAGTCCTGTCCATTCTATCTCTCCGTCTGCGATGTTGGAGATATTGAGAACATGGACGCTTCCTTCCTTGATCTGTTGCTTCGTAATCGATTTTCCGCGGAACAACTCGCCGAGATCGGCCAGACGTTCCATCCGGTACGGACCCAAGGCAGCTTCCATCCGTTCCAGGGCCAGTTGTTCATACAACACTTCAAAACGCCAGTCTTCCCGCTGTTTCACAAGTTGCGGCGCGACCTGTTTCATTTCTGCCACGGCCAGCTGCTCCTGCTTCAGCTCCAGTTTTACCAGTTCCACTTCTTCCACGGCCTGACCGGAAAAGGTAAACAAGTAAGGCTGGATACCCGAGGAACTGAGGATACCTTGCGGGAGTCTGGCGATGCGGGAAAGAAAGGCGTGCCGCAAAATCCATTCCCTCAGTTTTTGAAAGCCTGCTCCCGAGAAAGTGAAACGAGACGGGACCACAGCATGCATTTCCCCCTGGGGACTTAAAAAGTCCAGCAGATTCTGGATGGCAATCCCTTCCGATTCACGGGTGAAATATCGGTCGCTGTCCGGGTTCATCTTTACTCCGAAAGCGGGAATCGCTATAATGGCATCAAAATCCTGTTCAAAATCGAGCGGTTGGTATATGGAGAGGCGGACTACGTTTACAGATGATTCATTTCGGAACAAAAACCGCAACAATTCAACCTGCCATTTTTCCTGCGCGGTAAAGACAAAGGTCTTATCCAGATAAACCCGGCACCAGTCGATCAGGTTGGGGAGCAGCTTGTGTGCTTCGGTAACCAGGACATTCTCCAGATGGGGCGGAGCAATCTGGTCAAGCAGATAATCAGCAAGCGGCGGCTTGCAAACCATCATACCGGACCGGTCATGTTTAAACAGCTGATTCAACGCCGGAACCAACTCCAGCTTCTCTCCCAACCGGTACAATTGTTCAAACCAGGTTGGCTCCCCCTGGAAAAAGCCAAGCTGTTCCCCTGTCTCTTCCTGCATCCAGGCATAACGCTGGTGCGGGTCTTCGATGTGATGCTCCGTACAGAATTCCCTGGTCAGGTGTATGCGAAGCAATTCAACAGCCACCTGCTCAGGTCCGGTCACACCCCGTTTTGCCAACAGTTCTTTAAACTGGTACAATTCTTTCATCAATGATCCCCTCCAACCACCAACTCCTTTCTCCTTGTTTATTATAGCGAAAACATTCATGCATTACAATATCATCATTTAGTATTATGATACTGATTCATGTAAAAAAATAATGTCTCTTGCCTGTCCCCAAAATCCTCGTTAACCCACAACTACTTATTTCAACTTGATCCTTACCTGTGCATCAGAGAAAAGCAAAGCATTTTTCCCGATGAAATCATATTCTCGATCCGGTGCGACATCAAACGCAATCAGGAATTGTTTTTCCCCGTTCGGATTAATTTGCTCCAGCAATGGCGTTTCTCCGTCCTCATAAAGGTACATGATCGCTTCGGAGTCATAATTGTACACCGCTCCGCTCGGGTCAACCAGTTGCGTCATGGAACTGTCAAGTGTAATCGGTTCTTTGCCTTCGTTCCAGACGGTAACGGTAATGACGAGAAATTCTCCGCTGCCGGCCTTTTTGGATCCAAATACATTTTGCAGGCGTTCCTTATGCTCCACTTTGTCAACACGGTAAGAAACATCTCCGGCTTTTACCTTGTCACCGATTTTGGCAACAGGTATTTTCTTTTGCGTTTCCTGTCCGCTGTCTGCCGCAGGAGTTGTTGTTGTCTCCGTATCCAGTGATTCGCCAATCAGTGCCGTGCAAGCCACTCCCAAAACAATAAAAGAGAGAATAATGGAGCCGCAGCCAATCAGCCATTTTTTCATTTTCGTTCCCCCTATACTTTAAGTCATTTCAAAGCTGAAAAAACCTGGCCTTCTGTACAAACCAGCAAAAATTCCATACAGTCTGAACTCAACTTTACCCTCCCGATCCATACATCCCACAAACAGATACTCGCCGCCATTTGTAATATCTCAGCGGATTCTTTTCAAGCGCTTTATGCCCGAAAATTTGCATGCGTGTTTGTTAGCTGATTCGTTTTGTTTAACCTCCCCTTTCATCAGCATTTGCTTTTTGCAATTTTTATTATAGGTCTTCTTTTTTGGTTTTGCAATACATTTTTTTAGTATTATCATATCAAATTTTGTTTTAGTCAGTTTCACAAAAAGATGGCACCGTGAATCGGTTTAAAAAGCTGAAAGTGGTGAAGAATACGAGGAAAATATTCGTTTTCTGGTCAGGGAAAAAGTGTAAAAAACAGGAAAGCCCCGCAGAATAAATGTCCACGGGGCTTTCCTCCTGATGAACAGATCTATTTTCGTTAAAAAAATGACCTTCACTTGCCAGATGAGGGTCATTCAATTTCACAAGATGAGCGAGCTTACTCAGGTATTTTTCTGTTTTTTCACTGTTTTACGCAGGTACGGAATAACATAACGATCCAGTCCATATCGGCCTGCATTGAATCCGGCCACCGCAATAAAGATGGTTAACAGAACCATTTGCGGGTTGGTACTTACTGTACCGGAGAACAGGAAAGAAAAATTCATAACCAATCCAAAGAAGGCGGCAACAGTAGTAAAACAACCCAAAATCAAGCCCAAACCAACAAACAGTTCTCCCCAGGGAACCAGGACATTAAACAACTCTACATTGGGAAGGGCAAACCCTTTGATAAAAGCTGCCCACCAGCCCTGAACCGATGGATGTTCGCCGACGGTTTTGGCCAAAGCGCCTTTCAGGAAGCCGGAGGCATCAAATCCTTCCACGATTTTGCCATAGCCCGACGTCAGCCAGGAATAACCCAGATATAAACGAACCAACAACAACAGTGCCGAAGCAGTACGACTTTCCCTAAGCCATTTGACTACCATTTCAATACACCTCCATACCATACGTGATTAGGGTATTTCTATTACACTTTTAAAATAACATACCTAATATCCCTAAGTACTCATTCTATCCAAATGTTAATATTTATTTCATATATTGGTTGTTTTTTCTTTAATTTTATTCTCTCCCACCCGTCTCATATCAAACAGAACATCTGACAGATATTGCTTAAAAACAGCATTTTAAATGACTTCAGCCAATTTGAATTTGGACGCCTGCCATCTATTTTCTCTAAACCAGGCAATCAGAACACAGTAAGTATTTGCCAAAAATCATTTTAAAACCAAATACTAATTTTTAAAAAGTATTACTTCAATAAATTAAATTTTCATATATAACACAATAAAAAGAATGATTTGCTGGCCGGCAGGCCCGACAAAATGACTACGGTTTAAAGTTTATTTCTCCTTGATTCCAAGACGACAAATTTAAAAAAGTCAACCCGTATGGTTGCCTCAGACTTAAAAACAAATTATAGGAAGACGATTTTCAGGACTCCGTTCCGTCTCCGCCTTGCAAAGAAGCAGTCTTGACACTCAGCATTCCCTTCCAGGCGGGCTCTTCACTCGCTTGCACTCAAACAGTTTCACCCGTTTTCCCTGGAAAGGAATGCTTTCGCACCTGTCAAATGAAAAACAATTGAAAAATGCTCAAGCTGCCTTACTTTCGGACACATTTTTTCTGCTTGGCCTGGTTTCCGGCAACAGTGCGACGGATACGGGATATAGACAGGCTCCGGCTATAAAGAAGGTCATGGCCACGGTATACCCGGCAGCTCCAAGGAGATAACTCCACACAATCATCAATACGGTTTCGATCGCATAACCCATCGCCCAGAACAATCCGAACAGGACAGTCAGTTTCTGCGGGGATGCATCCTTGAATTCATGCGGCAAGTTCATATAGATCGGATATTGAATAAACATGGCAAACCCGGACAGAAGTGCACAACCGTAGGAAACCACCGGATAGCGATTGGCAAAGACAAGGATCAGTGCAAAGAAGGCAATCATCATGATCCCGGACAACAGAAGAACCGGCTTGCGGGGCGTCCCCATGTTCCCGATTTTAACCCCGGCAAAGGTTCCCAGAATCCCCGCACCGGAAACCAGCAGGTTGACAATCGCACCGTTTAATAACGTATATTCATCAAACACCGGTTTCAGGGCCGTCAGTGCCAGAACATATAAAAACAGGAAACCACCAAAGCCTATCGTATATTTCCATAAGAACAAATCCCTGATCGCCTTCCCGTAACCGTATTCCACGGTACTTCCACTGGTATTTGACTCCGTTTCAAAGTCCTCCGCCTTTATCAGCCAGAGTACGAACAACACCAGGATGATGGAAGCAAAGACAGTTAAAGTAAGCTGCCAGTCCGCTGTTAATTGTGCCGCGAAAAAAGTAAACAGGACGGATACAATGAAGGCTCCAACATTATAGGAGACTGTGTTTAACGCGTTGATGCGAAGTTTTTCATTGGGATTGCTGATATAGTGGGCCACCACCGGATTCATGTAAACGATAACCATTGAACCGCCAAGCCCCATCACCATACGGGCCACGGCATAGGCCCAGTAGTTGGGCAAATAAACAGCGACCAGAGCGGCAATCAGCAAACCGATCGCTACCGAAGCGGCTTTTTTGGGACCGAGTTTCATCAGAATCAGTGCCGCTAAAATATTGGCAAATACACGTGCTGCCGTAATAGAGTAATTCAAAACCTGGGTAATAACCGGATCGACATGGGCAGTACCAAAAAATGATTGCGTAATTTGCGGCATCAGTGATGATCCTGCTACCCAGTTCATCGAAAATGTCACATAGGCCAGCCATAAAACAATAATCATGAAATAGCCATTACTTCTGTTAACATTGCTCATAATTTCACCTATTCTAATCTGGTTAAAGTTATAATGAAAATTTATGATATGCTGATATAAATACAGGGTAAATTTTTTTGTTTGTCAGATTAATCTGACATATGTTCGATATTTCACAAACTCCATCATAGCAAAGCACGATAGAAAAAACAAACAGATTTTCTATAATGATCCAGATCCTTTTATCAATAGTGGTGCAAAATTTTTATGCATAACACGATATTTGTAAAAACAAAAAAACATGTCTTCCTGATCTGTCAGACTATAGAAACACAACGACAGGAAGACGATTTTCAGGATCATTCCATACCCGGCAAGTTCGAAAACCTCGGAAAACAAGAATGAGAATGTGAACTTTGCCAGGACAAGGGCTATGCCTGCATCTTGAGCAAAACACGACTATGCCATGTGATTGCTAAAAAAAGCGGATGCAAAAACAAAAATCCCAACTTTATCAAGTATTCTCCGACTTATCCAAGAAACTGTAGCCTTTTTGGCAAAGAAAAATGAATAGATAAAATATAAAGAAAATGAATGAGAAGGGATAAGATGAATACTATTGAACGACTGAAACGAGAGTATCCAGAAATGACTTGGATTGGACCGATTTCGTATTCTTGATTATAAGAATCAAATGATATAAAAAAGGATGGACAGATTGGCAATCCCACTCTGTCCATCCATCCAATTTTCTGTTAATGTTTGATTACCGTTTTATATTGGTCCAGATTCAAATTGTCAATATCTATTTTCTGAATGTCATCTTCGGAAATATTATAGCGATATAGTAAGTAATTATCCTCTTCTTCATTTTCAGAGGCTGTTTTTAATTGGTCTTTATATACGAAAATCTCTACTGAAAAATCATTAAAATTCATTGCCTTGATTTCCTTTAAAAATTGTTTTATTTCTTCTTCATATCGACCATTGTGCTGATATATCTCCCCTATCCATTGGAACAAAAAATCCTTATCCCCGCCGTTTTTTAACACTTCAAACACCGAAGGGACTTCTCCTTTATATTTGCTTTCTTCCGCTCCATTTGAATAAGAGATCGTTTCGATTTCCCTGATATCCATCATTCTTTCAGACAGGGACTTGATCTCCGGTTGCAATTCCTCATCCCATAGTGTAAGTA
>JBAVDL010000303.1:0-2083 GCA_049587175.1 Thermoactinomyces sp. | reverse complement strand
GCTCTGTTTCCAGTACTTTTGTGAGAGCAAGGATCACCAGTCCGCGCTCTCTGGGTGTCAGGTACATAATAAACCCCCTAGGGATACAGGGTGAGATCCATTCTAAATTATATCCTACCCAGTTTGAATCAAGTTTACACACTGTTTCTGCTTTTTCATTATATTTTTATTATTAATTTGGGGAAACAGTTCCACTTTACTGAAAAAACGCGTTTTCATCTCCGGAGTAAGGGTATAAGAATTGATGATATTCTTCAGGCATTCGGTAAATCCTAATACTGTATGCCGGAATGAAGAAGTTATTGAAAGAACATATGGAGGAGATGGAATGAAAACAGCACAAACCACCCCGCATAGTATATCTTATGAAGTAGATGAGTTTAATA
Organism: Thermoactinomyces sp.; assembly: GCA_049587175.1. Classification (GTDB taxonomy): domain Bacteria; phylum Bacillota; class Bacilli; order Thermoactinomycetales; family Thermoactinomycetaceae; genus Thermoactinomyces. The sequence continues at coordinate 1,697 of JBAVDL010000303.1, read as the reverse complement.
GTCGCATTAAACTGATGCATTATAACAAGGATTATGTAGAAGCACTTTTGGCACACCTGGAAGAACTGGCAAAAGAGAAAGATATTGGGAAAGTAATGATATATGCTAATCCTGAGGATATTTCTTTTTTTGAAAAACTTGGTTTTCAAAATGAAGGGGAAATCAGCGGTTTTTTCCAGGGGGAACCAGCCTGTATCCTGTCCCGGTTTCTGGAGGATGAGCGCGCTGTACAAAAAGATGAACATGAGAAAGACCAAATTGTAGAAATGGCCGAAAAAACGCCTCCGGAAGTTGAGCGTCCCGTCCTGGATCCGAGGTACCGGTTGCGGCATGCAGGCAAGGATGATGCAGAACAACTGGCAGAGCTGTACAGGGTTGTATTTGAAACATATCCCACTCCGATCCATGATCCCGAATATATTCGCCAGTGCATGGATCAGGATGTTTATTTTACCATTGTTACTCACCAGGACCGAATCGTCAGTTCTGCTTCTGCTGATGTCTTCTCCGGTTATCAGAGTGCGGAGATTACGGACTGCGCCACTCATCCTGATTATCGGGGTCAGGGGATGTTAAGTGCAATTATCTATGATCTGGAACAACGGATGAGAAAAATGGGCATTCCGCATTTGTTTTCCCTGACCAGGGCTGTCTCTGCCGGAATGAATATGGTGATTGCCAAGCGGGGGTTTGAATACAAAGGAAGACTGATTCAGAACAGCCATATTGCAGGGCAATTTGAAGATATGAATATTTGGGTGAAAAAACTTGATTGAAAATTCCGCGAACAACATATAAAACCAGGAAATTATTTATAAAAATTCTGAAAGGAAGCGATTTTCAGGAGTGAGGCGGAATGCGTCGCATCCTGAAAATCGCTTCCGAAATAAAGTCGGAGCCAGGCAGGAAACAAGCTGTTGGTACAATTATTTCATTATAAAAAAACTTATTTGTTCAATTTTTTGTCCTATTTGCATTTTGCTATTTGTGTTTCCTTTTCCATCAGTGATACAACCAGAATCAGGTTGCCAAATACACAGAAATAACTATTGCAGTTGCATAGAGATTGTGTTAATTTAATCATTGTGACATTGAGCTAGTAGGATCCAGGATTCACTTAAAGGGTTGGGACCTCACTGGACTAACCTTCCCCCGTGGTGAACAAGCAGATCCTAGCGGAATTTGGCTCACACCAACTTTTTGCTAGGAAGGGGGCCGAAAGAAATGGGTTTTTCTACTTTCGGAAGGCATGTAGCCATGGATGCATGGGGTGTTGATTTTGATTTGTTGAATGATGCCAGTCGTTTGGAGGTTTATTTGAAGGAAGCAGCAAAGGCTTGTGGAGCAACGGTTTTGTCAACCCAATCACACGAGTTTGAACCTCAAGGAGCTACTGTGCTGGTTATGCTTTCGGAGAGCCATATATCCATTCATACGTATCCGGAAAAAGGGTTTGCCGCTTTGGACTGTTATACTTGCGGCAATACCATAGATCCCATGATTGCCATTGAGTACATGCTCAATGTACTACAACCGACCCAAACCTTTCATAAAGTGCTTCGGAGAGGTGTGGGACCCATTGAGGTTGTCCAACCAGAAACAATTAAACCAATGGAAAAAGTGTCCGTTTAAATATGAATCATTTGGGAACCCGGAAGTGACGGGTTCTTTTTTGTAGACAAGGCCCGGGTTTTTTA
>JBAVDL010000302.1:0-1668 GCA_049587175.1 Thermoactinomyces sp. | reverse complement strand
TGGGAGCGGATGTCCGGGTGATCATGACCGAATCGGCGACGCGGTTCGTCACTCCGCTCACCTTTCAAACCCTTTCACGCAACCGCGTGGCGGTGGACACCTTTGACGAACAGGATCCCTCGGTGGTGGCCCACATCGATTTGGCGGACCACGCGGATCTGTTCGTCATCGCTCCGGCGACGGCCAACATCCTGGCCAAGATGGCTCACGGTCTGGGGGATGAAATGTTGTCGACCACGTTGCTTGCCACCCGGGCCCCCATCCTGGTCGCACCGGCGATGAATGTGCACATGTATCAAAATCCGGTGGTGCAGAAGAACCTGCAAACGTTGAAAGAGCGCGGGGTTTACGTGATCGCCCCCGGCGAAGGGATGCTGGCCTGCGGTTACGAGGGAAAGGGGCGCATGGCCGAACCGGAGGAAATCATCGCCCGGATCGAGGAGATTTTGGGCGCCTCCCTGCCGGATTGGCGGGACAAGCGGGTGTTGGTGACGGCGGGACCCACTCGGGAGCCCTTGGATCCCGTCCGGTTTTTCACCAACCGATCCTCGGGGAAGATGGGATACGCCATCGCGGAGGCGGCTTCCCGCACGGGGGCGGAGGTGGTCCTGATCAGCGGTCCGACGTCCCTTGCGCCGCCTCCGGGCGTCCGGCGGATCAGCGTCGTTCGGGCGGAGGAGATGCTTAAGGCGGTGCTGGAAGAGCTGCCCCGGGCGGACATCATCATCAAAGCCGCGGCGGTGGCCGATTACCGGCCCGTGACGGTGAGCGACCGGAAAATGAAGAAACGAGATGAAACGATCGAGATCCGCATGGAACGGACGCCGGACATCGCCCTGGAGGTCGGAAAGCGCAAGGGAAACCGCTTTTTGGTCGGTTTTGCCGCCGAGACCGACCATGTGGAGGAGAACGCCCGGGAAAAGCTCCGGCGCAAGGGGATGGATCTGATCGTGGCCAACGATGTGACGGCCGAAGGCGCCGGGTTTGAAGTGGACACCAACATTGCCGCCGTGTACGATCAGAAGGGGCTGGTGGCCCGGTGGCCGCGGATGTCCAAGGAACGGATGGCGGAACGCTTGATCGCCCTGATCGGGGAGAGGCTGAATGACCGCTGAGAAGTCAATTGCCGCCGTGGTCGTGGATGTCGTCGCCCGGGGAACGGATCGCCCCTTCGATTACCATGTTCCGGAATCGCTCCGGGATGTGATCGAGGTGGGGAGCCGGGTCCGGGTGTCCTTTGGCCACCGGAAAGTGATGGGGTATGTGGTTCGGCTGTCGGGAGAGGCTTCCTACGGCCGGCTGAAGCCGATCCTGGACGTGATGGATCTGGTTCCCCCTCTGACGCCGGAGCTGGTGGATCTGGGCCTGTGGATGGCGGAGACCTGTTTTTGTCATCCCATCACCGCGTTAAACGCCATGGTCCCGGCGGTGTTGAAGGGGCGTTACCGCCGCGTGGTCCGGATACACCCCCGGTTTGCCCCGGGCACCGTGCTCGCTCCGGAAGAGGAAGCCCTGATTGAGCGGCTGCGCCGGGAAGGGGAACGTCCCCTCGAAACGGTTCTCGCCTGGCCCGGCGTGAGCCGGTCCCTCATCCGTCAATTGGTGAGGGAGCGGCGGCTGTTGGTGGAAGAGCGGGTGGGGGACCGGGTGACGCGACGACGGACGCGC
>JBAVDL010000301.1:0-5615 GCA_049587175.1 Thermoactinomyces sp. | reverse complement strand
CTTCACGACGATGATCTGGTGGAAGCAGTCAAATATATGAAAGAAGCCGGTTATATTGACCGGATCATCGCATGGTTTCATCCCGTCTTGAAAATGCATGATATCCTTCATATCGATATCGATCAAGTGGTCGATTTGTGGGCACCTGTGGAACCTGCCAGGATTGGCCGATGAAGATACTAAATTTTCACATCCGGGGAAAAATAGCACATTTTAGAAGGTATTATTCCAACTCTTCCGCCCTGTCCTATTCCGTTCCGCCGCGAACGACCCTGATTGGCTTAATCGCCGGTCTCATGGGGTTTGAGAGAGACAGTTATTATGGAGATTTTGGCCCTGAAGAGTGCCGGGTTGCAGTGGGGGTTTGCAGTCCGCAGAAGAAATTGGTGCAAACGTTAAATTTGCTTATGATCAAAAGCAGTAATGATTTAAACGGTTCCCAGCAGCACCATAGCCAAACGCCTACGGAATTGATCATACCAACCAATATTCGCACCGGTTTTCTGGATTATGAAGTCTGGATCTGCCATCAGAACAATGACTTGATCCATACTTTGCACACCCGGCTGGAGCAGAAACACGGCTATCTGACGAAAGGTGTGTCTGCTGCGCTGGGGACGGCGCAACATCTGGGATGGGCAGAAAGCGCCAGGATCGTGGAAGGGGAAGAGGTGGCAGAGGCACAAGCCGATTTTTTTTCTATTCTCCCCGTTTCAAACGTGATAAGTCTCCATCTTTCTGAATCCAGGCATCAGATCCGCTTGCAAAAAGAAGACATGCCGATTCATTTTCACTCTGACCGTACCATTGCCAGAAAAGGCAACTTTCTGATCAACGTTTCCGCAGCACCGGTCAACGCAAAAGTGAAAACCGCTGTCCGTTTGTCCGATGAACGATTTATTATGTGGATGGAGGATTAATTGGATGTCTCACCCAAAAGCATATTATTCCCATTATGATCAAGTTGCAGGAACAGGAAAAAAGCTGGAACAACATTTGCGGGAAGTGGCAGAGGCGGCACGGGACAGTGTGCCGCCTTCCCTGGATTTTGACGGGATTGATTGCTGGCAGGTAAAAACATTGTTGGAATGGCAGGCCCGGTTTCATGACCTGGGGAAATACACTAATTTTTTCCAGAAATATCTGCTTGAAGGCCAGTCTTCCAGCTTTCAAAATCACGCGCACATTTCAGCGCTGGCACTCTATGGTTACCTGAAAGAGAGGACTGTTGCTCTTGGCATCGACAGAAGAACCAGTGAGGTTCTCTGTTTTCTGTTTTATGTAATGGTTCGCAGGCATCACGGCAGCTTGACGACAGAGGGGCTGTTCCGCCGGGAAGACTTGCCGCGAATGAAAAGGGAATGTAATGCCCAGGCGAACAGTCTGCTGGAAAGAAAGGAGGTATTGTCTGGCGCGGTTCACCTTTCAGAAAAGGAGACAGAACGGCTTTTACTGGTTTTGCCGAACCTCCTTGAAAATAAAAAATTCGCCCGGAGTATGAGAAGAATTCGGATGAATTACGCTCATGAGCGTTGGTATTTTTTCATGATCTATTGTTTTTCCCAGCTCGTGGACAAGGATAAGTCGAGTGCTGCAGACTTGAGGCGAAGAAACCGGTCGGCTTTACGCTCTGAGCTTGTATCCGATTATATTGAATTGAAAAGCAAAGGCCAACATTCAAACATGAATCAAAAAAGAGAACAGGTGCGCCTGACAGTATTGCATCGGATTGACAACATGAGTGATCAGGAGATCAGGAACATACGCATCTTTATCCTGACGGCGCCGACCGGGATCGGGAAAACCCTGACTTCCATGCAGGCGGCTTTGCGGCTCAGTGAACGGTTAGAGAGTATTTATGGCTATAATCCCAAAATTATTACAGCAATTCCATTTATCAACATTATTGAGCAGACCAAAAAAGATTACGCCGAGGTATTGAAAGGAAAGGGGCTCTTGAATATTCACCACCGATTGGCAGATAAACGTCTGGGGAAAGACAGGAGTGGGAAACAGGAGATTCCGATTGAAAAGGCCATGCTGGAAGTGGAATCATGGGAAGGCGATGTCATTCTGACCACGTTTGTCCAGTTTTTTCAGTCCTTGTTTACGGGGAACAATGCCCGATTGATCAAGATAAACAAATTGGCCGGAAGTATTGTTATTTTGGATGAGGTCCAATCTATTCCAGAGAAATATATGCCTCTGGTGGGGGCAGCATTGATGAAACTGTCACAGTATTTCGGAACCCGCTTTATATTGATGTCGGCAACCCAGCCATATTTATTGGAAATGGGGCAAAAGTTGCTTGAACAATGCGCTCCTGAACCCGCAAACGGTGCTGTAAACGGCCTTGACGTCAAATCTTTATCCCTGCTGCCTGATTATGCAGATTATTACAGGCTTCAGGCCCGGACCAAACTGATTCCATCATTCCGGCAAGTATTGGATACGGATACTTTTATTGATTTTTTCGAACAGACCTGGGCCGGAAGATCGGCTGTGGTTGTGGTCAACACGATTCAGCGTTGCATCGATATCTATTCCATGATGAAAGACAGGTTGGGTGAAGAGGCGTTTGTCTGTCATCTTTCTACAAATCTGGTTCCTAAAGAGAGAAAGAGGGTTATTGATGAAGTGAAGGCTGCCCTGGAAAGCGGAGAAACTGTCATTCTGGTTTCGACACAAACAATCGAAGCGGGAGTCGATCTGGATTTTGAGATAGGTTACAGGGATTTGGCACCGCTGGAATCAATTGTGCAGACGGCAGGGCGGGTGAACCGCAACGGAAATCTGAAAAGGGCAGATGGAGAGACCAAGGCATGTCCTGTGTATGTTGTCCAGCTGGGAAAGGATCATCAATGGATTTATCAGTTGCATCATATGGATTGCACCAAAAGACTGCTGCAACAGTATGGCGAAATTGCCGAACCGGATTATTTGCAAATGATCGATACCTATTATCGCCAGATGGCTAACTGTCTGTCCCAGGAATCGATCGATATATGGGAAGAAGGAATCATGAAACTTGATTTCAGCAAGGTGCAACAATTCCAACTGATCCCTGAAGATCAACAAGTAGTAGACGTATTTGTCGAATTGGACGACGATGCCGAAAAGCTTGCAGACGCCTACGAAATGATTCGTTCAAGTGTTGCTGGAATCGATTATAAATTGTTGGAGGAAGTTACGGGCGAAAAGATTTCACCCGAATCTTTGTCTCCGTTTCGGCGGAAGGCGTTAATCCGCCTGATTTTGGGGAGGATGGGTGAATACATTGTTCAGGTACGCTACCAGAGATTGCAGAAAACAAGGCCTCTGCCTTTCTCCGAACGGGGAAGCGTGGAAAGCTCTTTTTACTGGGTGCCACTGGATCAGGTAAGTGATTTTTACGATATCGAAACAGGCTACGGCAGGACAGAGGAAGCACGGATCTGGTAGTGGTACAAGCAGGAAGGTGGAGAACATGATAGAAGTGACCGGAACGCATGTCTGGTATTATTTTATCTGCCGGCGGGAATTGTGGTTGATATCCCACCAGATTGCTGCAGACCAGGACGATGAAAATCTTGATCTCGGGCGCTTTATTAACGAAATCACTTATAAGAAAAGCAAACGGGAATTATTGATCGGAAATATCAAGGTTGACCGGATTCGAAGAGAAGATGGGACACTTGTGATTGGAGAGGTGAAAAAATCTTCCCGTTTCATGGAAAGTTCCCGCTATCAACTGTTCTATTATTTGGATGTATTGCGAAAAATGGGTATAGAAGCAAGGGGAGAACTGCTTTTTCCTGAAGAAAAGCACAGGGAAATCATCGAATGGACTCCGGAAGCCAAACAGAAGCTTGACCGGGCCATTGCAGACATTCGCCGCATTGCGCTTCAGCCTGTTCCTCCCAAACCGGAAAAAATCAAATATTGCCGTAAGTGTGCATACCGGGAATATTGCTGGGCGGAGGGGTAATATGAAAAAGACGTTATATATTTTCAAGTCTGGTCAGTTGCGCCGCAAAGACAACAGCCTGTTCTTTGAAACCTCCGAAGGACAGCGCAAATTCATTCCGGTGGAGGACACCAATGATATTTATATTTTTGGTGAAGTCGATGTGTCGAAGCGTTTTCTGGAGTTTGCGTCACAAAAGGAAATTTGTCTCCATTATTTTAACCACCATGGATACTATGTAGGAACATTTTATCCGCGTGAACATCTGAATGCCGGCCATGTAATTGTCAAGCAGACCGAACACTACCTCGACAAAATGAAAAGGTCGGTCTTGGCCTACAAGTTTGTTCAGGGCTCGATCAGCCAAATGGTAAAGGTATTGAAATATTATCATTCCAGGTTGAATAATGGGAAAGAGAGAATCAATGAAATTATTCGGCAATTGGAAACGGAGGCCAAACACCTTCCTGAAAATGGAAAGGTGGAGGAAATCATGGCAGTGGAAGGGCATGTCCGGGAGTTCTATTACAGTGCTTTTGATGTAATCATTAACAATCCCGACTTTTTGTTTGAAAAGCGTTCCCGGCGTCCGCCATTAAATCGGCTGAACGCACTGATCAGCTTTGGAAACATGATCTGCTATACAATCGTTTTGAGCGAGATTTACAAGACTTATCTTGATCCCCGTATCGGTTTTCTGCATACAACTAACTTCAGGCGTTTTTCTTTAAATCTGGATGTTGCGGAAATATTCAAGCCAATCGTAGTGGATCGGTTGATCTTTTCGTTAATAAATAAAAAAATGATCCAGAAAAAGGATTTTGATAAACATTTAAACGGGATTCTTTTGTCTGAATCAGGACGAAAAACATTTGTATCTGAAATGGATAAACGCTTGAAAACCACGATCAATCATCGTCACCTGGGCAGGTCTGTTTCCTACCGGAGGCTGATCCGTCTTGAGATTTACAAGATCCAGAAACACATCCTGGAAGAAAAAGAGTATAAACCCTATCAATCCATGTGGTAAACCGGCTTGTATCTGGCATAAGGCGGGTGAAAATAGATTGTTTGTGATCCTTGTGTATGATTTTGCACAAAAACGGGTAAACAAGGCTCTGAAAATAAGCCGTAAATATTTGCACTGGGTACAGAATTCCGTATTGGAAGGTGAAATCTCCGACGCCAACTATATCAAGTTGAAAAGCGAATTGGAGATGTTGATGAATCCTGAGGAGGACTCTGTTATTTTATATACCTTTCGCTCAAACAAATATTCCAGGCGGGAGGAGATCGGCTTGAAAAAGGGTGGAGACGAAAATATATTGTAGCAGGATGTTTGGAAAATGAGTTGTCGTCGACCCTCAGTAGAGGAGTAAACCCGGGGGATCGACGACACCGAATATTTTGACAAATGCTCCGGAATACAGCATAACTGGATGTTTAATTTTTCAGTTCAAAAATAGGTTAGTTATGAGGAAAAAGGGATCATTTGTAGAATGGCTTAATAGCAGTATTTTTTGGGGTTTTGATTGTACCTATGAGGAATTGAAACAAGAAGATCAGAAGAGAGTTGAAACAAGTTGATGAGTTTTGATTGTACCTATGAGGAATTGAAACTAATTCGTAACTGCGGCTTCCTGATGTAATTGGTTGTTTTGATTGTACC
>JBAVDL010000300.1:0-3751 GCA_049587175.1 Thermoactinomyces sp. | reverse complement strand
GGTAGGTACTCCGAGATACAGGTCCTCGTAGCCATATTCCCCTTCCAGATAGGCAACAGCCGGCAAAATCCGTTTTTTATCTTTAAGGATTGCTTCAGCCATTTGTACCAGTGAAGCAGCCGGTGCATAATAAGCACTTCCGTTACCTAACAGGTTAACAATTTCTCCTCCGCCCTTGCGGGTACGTTCTACTATGGCTTCCAGGCGATCTGCAGGAATCAGTTTTTCCAGAGGAATACCGCCTGCATAGGAATAACGGACCAATGGAACCATATCATCACCATGTCCGCCCAGAACAAATCCGGTAACATCTTCAACAGAAATATTTAATTCCTCAGCAACAAATGACCGGAAACGAGCGGTATCCAATACGCCTGATTGACCAATTACGCGGTTTTTCGGAAATCCGGAAGTCCGGTAAGCTTCATAGGTCATCGCATCTACCGGATTGGTCAATACAAGGATAATGCAATCAGGGGAATATTTTACCACTTGTTCCGTAACCGAGCGGATCACACCGGCATTTATGTTTACCAGATCATCACGGCTCATGCCAGGTTTACGGGCAACCCCCGCCGTGATAATGACCAGGTCTGAATCCCTGGTATCCTCATAGTTGCTGGTTCCGACAATTTTTGCATCAAATCCCTGCACAGGGCTTGCTTCAAACATATCCAGGGCTTTCCCTTTGGTAGGTCCTTCCACTTTGGGAATATCTACAAGCACCACGTCACCCAATTCTTTCTGTGCGAGCATTAACGCTGTCGTACTCCCGGTAAATCCTGCACCAATAACAGAAATTTTTCTGCGTCGAATGGCCATTTTTTCATCCTCCTCGGTTAATTACAAATTGGAAACAAGATGATCAGCGAACTCGGAGCATTTGACCTGAGTGGCTCCATCCATCAGACGTGCAAAGTCATAGGTTACTGTTTTGTTGCTGATGGTTTGGCCCATGGCTTTGTAAATCAGGTCAGCAGCTTCTTTCCAGCCCAAATGTTCCAACATTAATACACCTGACAAAATCAGCGATCCCGGATTTACTTTGTCCAACCCTGCATATTTTGGGGCAGTTCCATGAGTTGCCTCAAAAATGGCATGGCCTGTTACGTAGTTGATATTTGCTCCGGGAGCGATTCCAATTCCACCAACTTGAGCGGCCAATGCGTCAGAAATATAATCCCCGTTCAGATTCAAGGTAGCAATCACATCATACTCGGCAGGACGGGTCAAAATTTGTTGCAGGAAGGCATCTGCGATTACATCCTTAACAATCAGTTTTCCTTCTGCTTCGGCTTTTGCCTGGGCATCATTTGCAGCATCCACTCCGTATTCTTCTTTAATACGGTCATACTGGGCCCAGGTGAAAACACGGTCAGCATAATCGCGCTCAGCAACTTCATAACCCCAGTTTTTAAATGCTCCTTCAGTGAACTTCATGATATTTCCCTTATGTACCAAAGTAACACTTTTGCGGCCATGTTGAAGAGCATATTCGATTGCTGCCTTTACCAGACGTTCCGTTCCTTCCTTGGAAACCGGTTTGATGCCAATTCCTGCCGTTTCCGGAAAACGGATCTTGTTGACACCCATTTCCTTTTGTAAAAAGTCAATGACTTTTTTCACTTCTTCGCTACCGTATTCCCACTCGATCCCCGCATAAATATCTTCTGAATTTTCGCGGAAGATCACCATATCCACTTTTTCAGGGTGTTTGACGGGAGAAGGAACCCCTTCAAAATAACGAACGGGGCGCAAGCAAACATACAAATCCAACTCTTGTCTAAGTGCGACGTTTAATGAACGAATCCCACCACCGACAGGAGTTGTAAGAGGACCTTTAATTGCAACAAGATATTCGCGAATCGCTGTCAGTGTATCTTCCGGCAGCCATTCACCCAATTGGTTGTAAGCTTTTTCCCCGGCATATACTTCATACCAGGCTATTTCTCTCTTACCATTATACGCTTTTTTGACGGCTTCATCTAATACTCTTTTTGTTGCGGCCCAGATATCCGGACCCGTTCCATCTCCTTCAATAAAAGGAATAATCGGTTGATCCGGTACGTTAAGTACTCCGTTTTCAAAAGTAATCTTTTCTCCTTTTACAGGGGCTTCCAAATGCTTGAATAACGTCATAATTCACACTCCTTGGCATGGTAAGAAGGGACAGGAATTTGCTCCGTCCCTCCAATACAAACATTATTTATTATTGAAGCGGCGAGCTTCCTCGTTCATTTAAGAAAACCCTTACGTAAAAAACTGCACTTTTTGTGTTTTTTACACACTGCAACCTGATTGTACCAAAAATATGTCAAATTTGCGAGAAAACAGGGATTGCTCCACACCAGCCTTGACAGAACATCAGAAACCGGCCACAATTACCTTTGTTCAATCGGAACATAAAATTGATTGGTTTTTCCGACATATTCAGCACGGGGACGAATAAGGCGGTTATGAGCATATTGCTCCAGAATGTGGGATGTCCACCCGGTAATCCGGCTCATCGCAAAAATCGGTGTAAATAATTTTCTTGGAATTCCCAGGTAAGTATAAACGGTTGCAGAATAAAAATCTACGTTTGGTTGCAAACCTTTTTTCTCGTAAACCAGTTTTTCAATCTCCATAGACATATCAAACCATTTTGTATCGCCAGATTGATTAGCCAATTGGCGTGACATTTCCCGCAAGTGTTTGGCGCGGGGATCACCGTTTTTATAGACGCGATGGCCAAAGCCCATAATTTTTTCTTTATTGTCAAGCTTGGACTGGATAACAGGGTGTACCCGATCCATCGTTCCGATTTCTTCCAATGTTGCCATTACTTGTTCATTTGCGCCGCCATGCAAAGGGCCTTTCAGAGTTCCGATCGCAGTTGTTACAGCTGAGTAAATATCGGAAAGCGTTCCCGTCGTTACCCGTGCTGCAAATGTTGAAGCATTCAGTTCATGATCAGCATGCAGAACAAGGGCCTTGTCAAATGCTTTTACAGAAACGGGAGACGGTTCCTGTCCTGTAAGCATATAAAGGAAGTTGGCAGCAAATCCCAGTCCTTTTTTAGGCTTAACCGGTTCCAGACCCTGTTGGATTCTTGCATAAGCAGTAATAATAGTCGGAATTTTTGCTGTCAACTTGATGGCTTTATTTTTATTGGCTTCCACACTGTTTACTTCAGTTTCTTCATCAAAGAGTGCCAGGGACGAAACCACGGTACGCAATACACTCATCGGATGAGCTTCTTTTGGATACATTTTCAGTTGATGAATAACAGCTTTTGGCACATCGGCATACTCATCCAGTTTATCCTTTAACTGATCCAATTCTGCTTTGGTGGGGAGATAACCATTCCACAGCAAGAATGCAACTTCTTCAAAGGTAGCTTTATCTGCCAGATCATCAATATTATATCCGCGGTAGGTTAAAACCCCATCTACAATTGAACTGATTTCCGAATTACAGACGACTACTCCTTCCAGACCTCTCGCAATTGCCATATGATCGCTCCTTTACAAAAGATTTATACTGTTTGGGCACTACACTTTACATGAAACCAGTTAAAGAATAATAAAAATGAGAAACTTTAAATGAATGAGCAATCATTCTCTTAATTGATTATAAAGTATTTTTTCTGATAATACACTATTTGTTCGTATTTACACAAATTTTAGACTCTTCCTGCACATTTATCCGGGGCCAAAAATGGGGTTCAGGAACTTCACAACAATGTAAAACGGTTCAGTTTCTTTTTGAG
>JBAVDL010000299.1:0-4488 GCA_049587175.1 Thermoactinomyces sp. | reverse complement strand
GGCCAGAACGCTTGGCAAACATACGAAGTACCTGATTGCTGATGAAATGACTACGATGCTGGATGCGATCACCCAGGCACAAATCTGGCATTCCCTGTTAAAACTGGCCAAACAACGAAATATCGGTATTCTTGCCATCAGCCACAATCAGCATCTGCTTCAGAAAATAAGTGATCGTACTGTTACGATTTCATAGACAGAGATTTATTGTGTTACTTTGTATAATTCCTGCATGTCAACAAAATCTTGGTTCAAAACCCTCTAAAGCGTTCGCTGGATGGAAAAGGAGCACAAGGGCCCGCCTGAAAGCGAACGCTGAAACAGCTTGCACTCCGCCGCCCCTTTAATTCCATTACTTTATTACGTTTCCTGAAACCTGTCTGGCTTCCCCCTTCATTTTCCTCCTTTGTTTTATAAAAAATTTTTCTGGCAAGTTGAAAAAACAATCCATGATTCCCTTTGAAAGTTTGTCAATCAATATTTAACTATTTTTCTTTTTACCGTATAAATGCCTTTACACTATTAATCCTTCCAAATATAAATATTTAAAAAAGGGAAAGTATGTGAAATATGGCTATAGGTAAAATGATCAAGCACAAACAAATGTTAAAGCATCCCGTATTGCGCAGGTATATTCCTGAAACTCACTGGCTGACCCGTGAAAGGCTCCTTCAAATGCTTAAAACTTATTCCTCCGTCTTCATCAAACCAAATCACGGCTCTGGCGGATCAGGGATCATGCGAATCAAAAGAGTCCCCAAAGGGTATGAGATCCGTTACGGCAGAAGACGGAGAGTGGTTCGCAGTAACTCCTATTTGCACAAAGTCGTCCAGTCCAGCCAAAACCCTTCCCAACGTTATCTTGTGCAGCAGGGGCTTCGTTTGGCCAAATATAACGGCCGCATTTTTGATATTCGTTCGTATATGCAAAAGCCGCATTCAAAATGGGTTATCTCCGGTATAGTTGCCCGTTTGGCTGCTCCAAATCACTATTTGACAAATTACCACAAAGGCGGACAGGGAAAACCGTTAGACAAAGTGCTCGCATACCTCTTTAAGAATAACCGAAGAAAAGTGGATGACCGCCTCAATCTGATAAAGAAATTATCACATATGATAGCAAAAACACTTAATAAACGACATTCTCATATTCGCGAACTTGGAATTGATTTTGTCATAGAAAAAAACGGGCGTTTATGGATTCTTGAAGCAAATACCAGACCTGGATATCAATTGTTCTCCCACCTTCCCGATCAGACAATGTTTCGCAAAATCAGGAAAAACAAGCGTTTGATTCGAAAACGGATTACCCGAGCCTGATCTGGAAAAAGGTCATAAATTGGAGTGATTCAATATTTATTTTTCTGTGACGCGGGACGGAAAGGAGGATTTCATGAAGAAAACCAGTCAATTAAAACAACTGATTCACTCACGAAATCTGGAATTTTTAATGGAAGCCCATAACGGATTGTCAGCAAAAATTGTTGAAGAAGCCGGATTTAAAGGAATTTGGGCTAGCGGGTTATCCATATCGGCGGCGATGGGTGTGAGGGATAACAATGAAGCTTCCTGGACGCAGGTTCTGGAAGTTTTGGAATTTATGAGTGATGCTGCATCAATCCCCATTTTGTTTGACGGGGATACAGGTTTTGGAAACTTCAACAATGCCAGGCGTTTGGTAAAAAAACTGGAACAACGACAAATTGCAGGGGTATGTGTCGAAGATAAATTATTCCCAAAAACAAACTCCTTCCTGAACTCCAAAACCCAACCTCTGGCTGATATCAATGAATTTTGCGGAAAAATCAAAGCTATGAAAGATACACAGACGGATGAAGACTTTGTTGTTGTGGCCAGAGTAGAAGCATTTATTGCAGGATTGGGTCTTAAAGAGGCTCTAAGGCGGGCAGATGCTTATCGACAGGCAGGAGCTGACGCCATTCTCATTCACAGCAAACGTTCCGATATTGCAGAAATTGAATCCTTCATCAAGGAGTGGGGACAAAGATCACCTGTTGTAATTGTGCCTACCAAATATTATTCCACTCCGACAAACCTGTTTCGCAAGTTGGGGATTAATCTAGTTATTTGGGCAAACCATAATTTGAGAGCATCCATTGACGCTATGAAAAAAATATCCCAACAGATTTTTCGGGAAAAAAGCCTTGTCCGGGCAGAGAAAAAAATTGCCACTCTTCAAGAGGTATTCCGCCTTCAAAGAGTCGATGAGTTGCTTGAGGCTGAACGAAAATACCTTCCTTCAACCGGAGCAAATTCGGATGATTGCCCATGATAAATACAGGAATATTCGGAAAAGAATTGGAGAAATTGGGGTTTCGGTTTTATAGCGGAGTTCCATGCTCTTTTCTGAAAAGTTTAATCAATTATGCAATCAACGAATGCAATTACATTGCAGCAGTGAATGAAGGAGATGCCATTGCCATTGCATCCGGTGCCAGTCTGGGAGGGGAAAAATCCGTTGTCCTCATGCAGAACTCTGGCCTTGCCAATGCCGTTTCGCCACTCACATCGCTTAACGCTCCGTTTCGAATTCCACTGCTTGGCTTTGTCAGTCTCCGGGGAGAACCGGGTCTTTCCGATGAACCGCAACATGAGCTGATGGGCCGAATCACAACCAAACTGCTGGATTTGATGGAAATTCCATGGGATTATCTATCCGATGATATGGAGGAAAACAAGCAAAAACTGATTCGTGCCAATCAGCATATTGAACACAACCGTCCCTTTTTTTTCGTCGTCAAAAAAGGAACTTTTGATCAAGTTTTTTTGCACAAGCGACAATCCCGTATTCATCACAATCAGGTCAAAGTACAGGGTCGCACAGAAGACCAGTTGCCTTCAAGGCTGGAAGTTTTGGAAGTTATCAATTCTTTAAAAGACAGCCAAACGGTTCAACTTGCCACAACCGGAAAAACAGGACGAGAATTATATGAAATTGAAGACGCTGAAAACAATTTATATATGGTTGGTTCTATGGGATGTATCAGCTCATTGGGGCTTGGTCTGTCACTCACTCAAAAAAACAAGGATATTGTCGTGATTGACGGGGACGGTTCCTTGCTTATGCGCATGGGAAGCCTGGCAACAAACGGATATTATCATCCACCCAATATGATTCATATTTTGCTGGATAACAATTGCTATGATTCAACGGGGGGACAAATCACCGTATCCCGTAATGCCAACTTCGTGGATATTGCCGCTTCCTGTGGTTACAAACGATCTGTTTATGTCCATCATTTAAAAGAACTGGAGTATTTCCTGAAAGAATGGAAAGAAACAAAAGGGTTGACTTTTTTGTATATGAGAATATCCGAAAAAACGAAAAATAATTTAGGCCGTCCAAAAATCAAACCCTTTGAAGTGAAAGAACGACTGCAACGTTTTTTAATGAACAACAAGGAAGGGAGAACCTGATGAAGGACATAAAAAGGATGATTTTGCTCAATCCAGGCCCGGCAACTACGACAAACAGTGTGAAACTGGCACAGATTGTACCCGATATTTGTCCCCGGGAAGCAGAATTCGGCCAATTGTTGGAGAATATCTCCACAGAACTCACCCGCCTTGTTGCAGATCCCAGGCATTACACAACAGTTTTGTTCGGTGGATCCGGCACTGCGGCTGTAGAATCCATGATCAGCTCCATTCCGGATCATGATAAGATGGTGATTATCAATAACGGAGCATATGGCAAACGAATGTGTGAGATTGCAAAAACCTACGGGTTGAATTATTCGGAATTTGCCAGTCCTCCCTGTGAGGCCATTGATTTGAACGCTTTGGAAAAATTTATCAAAGCTTCGAGCCAACCCGTTTCTTACCTAGCCGTCGTACACCATGAAACAACCACTGGACTGTTAAATGATATCCGAGCCATTGGAGAATTATGCAAACGATACCGAATTGACATGATTGTCGATGCGATGAGTTCTTTTGCAGCCATACCAATTGATATGGAGAAAATGAATATCAGTTTTCTGGCATCCAGTTCCAACAAAAATCTTCAGGGAATGGCCGGAGTTTCTTTTGTCATAGCAGAAAAAAACAAATTGGAAAGTTTAAGGCACAGGAAAGCAAGAAATTATTATCTCAATCTGTATGCCCAATACCGTTTTTTTTCAGAAAACAGACAATTCCGGTTTACGCCACCCGTCCAAACCATTTATGCTCTTAATCAGGCAATTGAAGAGTTAAAGCAGGAAGGAATCGACAAGCGCTACAGAAGATATGCTGAATGCTGGAAAACACTGGTTACGGGAATTACCCGTCTCGGACTGACCTATATCGTCCCTGAATCCTGTCATTCCAAACTTGTAACTGCCATTGTCGAACCGGATCATGACCAGTACAATTTCCAGGAAATGCATGATTATTTTTATGTAAGAGGCATTACCATTTATCCGGGCAAACTGGATCGGTTGAATACCTTCAGAATCGCAAATATCGGGGATATCACCTATAAGG
>JBAVDL010000298.1:0-16827 GCA_049587175.1 Thermoactinomyces sp. | reverse complement strand
AGACCTAAACTGTATTGCGTATCCTGCTCATATTCTTCATCTTTACGCCATTTCAACTGGCCTACGGGTATGGTATCTTCCAAATTCCTGTCTTCTGACGACGGTTTTTCCTGCTGGTTATTCAATTTTTTTTCTGTTGAAGCCTCTACATTGTCCAGCTGATTATCTGTATGTTTTTCTTTATCAGGATAACTCATCTGCATTCCTCTCCAAGACTAGCTTCTATTTCCGAACCTCATTTCTTTATAAAGCTCGTCCAATAAAATAAACAAGCTTTATTGTATTCATAATAGAATATATCGTAACTGTTAGCATAAGTCTATACTTTGAAATTATTGGTGTGTGAACGTTTCTTATACAGAAGAAGCACCGGCAACAAGAAAATATTTTATATAATAACAACGATTTATTACCCTTTCCATATTATGTAGATCCGGTGCCTCCATCCACTTTTTATACATTCATGGAAATTTTCTCCTGCTTTTTGGCAGATGCTTTCCGTTTATATTTGTTTTTGGTCGCTTCCCCTCCCCGAATATGGCGGACAGATTTATGGTATTCCAATATCGCCTTCACCTGATTGGCCAGTTCGGGATTGATTTCCGGCAGTCGCTCGGTCAGATCTTTATGAACCGTACTCTTGGAAATCCCGAATTCCTTGGCAATCGTCCGTACCGTATTTCGCGTTTCGACAAAATAATGGCCAATCTTTAATGTTCTTTCCTTAATATATTCATGCACCCGTTTATGCCTCCCCTCTTCATTTGCTACATTATATTTACGGGTGCGATGGGTTATTCTTTAAATACAAGCCATGACAAGCTGTATTTTTGTCCTTTTGTTGCAAGCAAAAAAGCGTTCCCTTTTTCCGGAAACGCTTTTTTATTCAATTCGCTGTACTTAAATATATATCAGGGTTTATTGCTTTCTGATTGCGATCGCGAATCTCAAAATGCAAATGTATCCCTGCTTCCTTTTCAAAGCGATTTCGGCCAGCCTTGGCTATTGTTTGTCCTTTTTTCACCATTTGCCCCTGTTTGACCTGCACCTCATTCAGGCTTTGGTAAACTGTCTGGATGCCGCTTTCGTGCTGAATCACAACTTGCCATCCGACAACCGGATTTTCTTCAACCCGAATCACTTTTCCTTCAAGTGCGGCAACAACATCAAATGTTTTTCCGTCTCTTCGCGCAAAATCAACCCCGGCATGAGGTGTATACGTATTGGCATATTCTACAAGAGAAGATTCCCGGCTCGCCTGTGAATTTTCTTCCTGATAAAATCCCATCGTTTTAATGGCGTTTGCATTTTTGGCTACGGGCAATACCAGATCATCATCGGTGGGATTGGTTGGAATATCTTCCTCGGGAAGTTTTTGTTCCACCCAGTTTTTTGCCGTTTTTGATGTTTTTTCCACCTGATGTTCCTGATACCACCAGGCTGCACTCAGGATCAATGTCGCCACTGTCAGGTAAACAGCAGGATAAAACCATTTTTTCGCCATTATTTTTTTCAGTTTCAGGCGCCGCTTCGCTTTTTCAAAGGATGAAATCTGTTTGTTTGGTTCCTCAGGTTTCATCTAAATCACCTCAGGAACCATTGTCGACCAGCCATCTCCTTTTTATACCCAAGGTGGGAAATTTTTTGTAAATTCGCATCAAAATTGCAACCATGACAATACATATTTCTCATTTTTCGGCACACACTATCATAAAGTCTGCCAGGAGGTCTATTTATGGTGAAACCTTTTAAACCGGATCTTGTCTATTACGAACCCGGCGCCCTGAAGTATCCGCTTGGCAAAGATCTGGTGCAATATTTCAAAAAAACAAACATCCCGATACAAATGACAACATCCCACAACCGGGTAACAGGACTGCCAGGCAAAACCAATCTGGAAAAGTACCGGATTGCCAAACGGACACTGGTAATAGGGGTCAAGAAATCACTGAAATTTGAAACTTCCAAGCCCTCGGCCGAGTATGCCATCCCCCTTGGAACCGGCTGTATGGGGCACTGTCATTACTGTTACCTGCAGACAACCCTGGGACAGCGTCCTTACATCCGGATATATGTCAATCTGGATGAAATCTTTTCCCAGGCAGAAAAATATATTCGGGAACGCGCTCCGGAAATTACGCGTTTTGAAGCTGCCTGCACATCTGATCCGGTGGGGATTGAACATATCTCCGGATCTTTGAAAAAGGCGATCGAATTTATGGGGAAACAGGAACTTGGCCGATTGCGATTTGTCACCAAATATGCGCATGTAGACTCTCTTCTGGAAGCCAGACACTTTGGCCACACCCATTTCCGTTTCAGCCTCAATGCCGACTATGTGACAAAAAACTTTGAACCTGGCACTTCCCCGATCAGTGAGCGGATCGAAGCAGCAGGCAAGGTGGCAGGAGCAGGTTACCCTCTCGGTTTTATTATCGCACCGATCATGATTTTCCCAGGCTGGGAAGAACAATATGCCGATCTTTTAAAAAATCTGTCCCGCCGCCTGCCGAAAAACCTGGACAATCTGAGCTTTGAACTGATTTCCCATCGCTATACCAAAACGGCAAAACAAATTATTGAAGAACGGTATCCGAAAACAAAACTGGAAATGGATGAAGAAAAAAGAAAAAAGAAATGGGGACGTTACGGCCGGGTGAAATATGTGTACCCAAACGAACAGTTGGAAAAATTGGAGGAACATTTGAAAAACATGATTTCACGATATTTTCCGGACGCCAAAATTCTTTATTTTACCTGATCTTCCATGATCATTCTGATTTTGACGCCGCGGTAATAATGCCTGACAATCTCTGCAACACTTTTTCCTTCTTTGGCCATCAAGTTGGCTCCCCATTGGCTCATGCCCACACCATGCCCATATCCACGAGATTTGATTTTCACCCGATTTCCCTGTACTTCTGCTTCAAAGTCAGTAGATGCCAATTGCAAGGCTTCGCGAACTTCCCGGCCCGAAAAAATCCGGTCCCCGATTTTTACTTTGGCAACCCGCTTACCTTCTGTACGGGCAATTACCTGAATCAGTTTCCCTCCGGCAGATGCAGGAATGCTGATCGTTTGCCCGGTTTCCATTTCCAGCCGGCTGATCAACCGGGAGAGAGACAGGGTCTGTTCCTGGAGATATTTCGGTGACAGGCGGTCCCACGAAGAGGGAACACTCCGCAGATACGGATATTTCTGTTCGAAGTAGTCTTCAGAGTTTTCGGTATACCCGTTGCTGGTTGAAAAAAAAGCGGCATAAATCGGTTTGCCTTCATAGGTAATGATCTGTCCGGCTGTTTCCATTACAGCCTGCTCTATTTTTTTCCGGTTTGCCGTGTACTTGCTTCCCCATACTTCCCGCAATTCTTCATCTGTTTTATAAACCTGGTGCGTTATGGTATCGGTCACATGGGCTTTTTTTGCCTGATCCCCCCACTTCTCCAGATCAGAAAAGTCCTTCCTGATCAACCGGTCAATGATATAGGTCCTGGCAGCCAGCGCCTGGGCCTTCAGGGCTTCCTGATGAAAATCGGCAGGCATTTCCGCGGCCACCACCCCGTAAATATACTTTTCAAGTGGCAGTTCGATGGTTTTTTTCTTTTCACTCAGATAAACCCGAACCATTAACGCAGACGAATCCGTCTTTTCCCTTACCTGAGCCGATGCCTCCGACGGCGGATCAGTGTCCCACGCAACCAGAAAAGCCGGAATCAGAAGAATGATCAGCACCAGCCCCATCAGACCGATCAGCAATCCTTTCTGCAATGTTAACTCCCTCCATCTGTGGACAACATTCACTATTAACCTATGAAAACGGGGGAATGGTTTAGAACCGGATTCGTAGATTTGTCCAATCTTTTACAAAAAAAACACGACACCTGTTTTACAGGCATCGTGTCAGATGGTAGAAAAGGGAGATGTTTTTGCACCTTGCAGGGAAGCCTTTGTGATACCACTTCCTCAATCATGGGCAGCACCCGGTCAGGTTTTCAGGCAAAGCTTTTCTGTTCAACATTTGCATCGGACTCTTCCCGCACCCGTTCAATTTTGGCACCCAGGTTGCGCAATTTGCCGACAATATCCACATACCCGCGATCCACATGATGAAGTTCGGTAACTTCTGTCAGTCCCTCAGCAGCCATGCCAGCCAGAATCAAGGCTGCTCCGGCCCGCAGATCGGTTGCCTTGACCTGAGCACCGGACAGGGGTTTTCCACCTTCAATCATGGCAACTCGACCGTCTATCTTGATTTTTGCACCCATTCGCTTAAATTCCTCAACATGCATAAAGCGATTTTCAAAAACAGTCTCTGTCAGCATACTGGTTCCACTTGCCGTAAGCAAGAGTGCCATCATCTGTGATTGCATATCCGTCGGAAAGCCAGGATACGGCAATGTTTTGACATCAACCGGTTTCAGTTTCCCTTCAGCACGAACATAGATTCCATTCTCGCCATCAAGCACATGAACTCCCATTTCCCTCATTTTTGCAATCAACGGAACCAAATGATCGGAAATGGCTCCTTCCACAAATACTTCTCCACGTGTAATGGCGCCCGCCACCATATACGTACCGGCTTCAATGCGGTCAGGTATGACGGTATATTCCGTTCCTCGCAAGAAATCTACACCATCAATGCGAATTTCATCCGTTCCCGCTCCGCGAATCTTCGCACCCATCGTATTGAGAAAATTGGCCAAATCCACAATTTCCGGTTCACAAGCTGCATTTTCAATAATTGTCCGACCCTGTGCCAATGTTGCTGCCATCATGATATTTTGGGTTGCACCTACACTTGGGAAATCAAGGTAAATGGACGCCCCTTTCAGCCGACCGTCAATTTTTCCTTCAATAAATCCTTGATCGATATCAAACCTTACCCCCATCGCCTCAAATCCTTTTAAATGGAGATCAATCGGCCGGCTTCCAATCGCGCATCCTCCGGGAAGCGGAATCCTTGCATGTTTTTTTCTGGCAAGAAGGGGGCCCATTACCAGAACGGAAGCTCTCATTTTTCGTACCAAATCATAGGGAGCTTCTGTCGAACTTACTTTCTCGGCGTTGATGACAACCTGATCATTGCAAAGATCCACCTTGATTCCCAAATGTTTCATCATTTGCGTTATAGTCTTTACATCTTCCAAAAGCGGAACATCCGTGATCAAGATGTCCCCCCTGGATGCCAGTATAGATGCTGCAATTAAAGGAAGCACGGCATTTTTCGCACCATGCACCTTTACTCTTCCTCTCAAACGTGTTCCGCCTTGAACGATGATTTTTTCCAAGACTCTTCCCCCCAAAAAATCTAATATTCGATGGTGATAATTGGCGTTCCCAAAGTCAATATCATACGATGGGCACTCTCATTAATCCGAACGGCTGCCTGCATATTCATCATACCACCCTTTGTTTCAATCCCCGCAGGCATTAATGGCGAAAATGCGGAAATGCTGACAGTATGACGGGTACTCATTGCTTCTACTTCCCTTGCCCGCAATAACCGGAAAACCTGGGCAAGCAACGGTTCACCGTTATCTTTGCCAATTTGTTTGCTTCCTTGAACAGAATAATGATAGGAAGGAATGATTCCATAATCCAGTAATAACCGTGTGACTTTGTGGCGCACATTAAGCCAGTTTCCCCCCGGTTCCCCGTTTCCGACAAGCTGGATGGATATATACGGGCAGATCCTCTCTTTGGATGGTTCATCGTTGATAACGACCATTTTAATCAGAATGTTTCGTCCGGCTGATCCTTGTGCCGTAAATCTGATTCCATCCCGGGTATCACTCCTGATCGGTCCAAGCCCCAATGAATCCCCCAATTTTCGGGCCAGATCCCAGATCTCCTCTTGATCCATGGCCCGATTCATGCGGTTTCCATGATGCAGTACCGATTTTTCCGGCTCAATCCCGATTTTTGCAAAAACATCCAGCAAGTGTTCTTCGGGTTGGGAGTGTGTTTGCGATGCTATCAGAATCAGCGGCAAAATCATGCAAAAAACCGCCAACTGTTTCCAAATTCTCCGCATTTGTATCCTCTCCCGTGAATTCCTGCAATTTAAATTATTCACATTCATTGGAGAGGATATACTTGCACTTATCCAGAGAAGAGCTGGGAAATCAGACTCGACCAGCTCAGATAATCAATAAAAAACGAAGCCAACTGATGCCCGAGTACAATGGACAGCAGAATCATCAATGCTCTGGCCTGTACAACCTGATTGGACTTGAAAAGAAGCTCTATTCGCATTCCCAGCAAAATCCACCAGACAATTACAATGCACACAACCGAAATAATAATGTTAATCAAGCCAGACAGGGCAAGTTGTGTTGCTCCATTCATCCTATGCACTCCTCAAGGCATTTGTTCACATGGTACCATGGTACAAAAAATTGCCTGACAACGCAAAAGTTTTTTATTCAAATCTTGAACAATTTATGATATTTTCTGCCAATCAATTCCGGATACTGTCTGTCTGGCAAAAACAAAAAAGCATGCCCCCTGTGAGGGGCATGCAGTGTCTGCTCCTCAAAACCCAAGTGAATTGGCGGCCTGGGAAAAACCGGAGACCCAATCCAATTGCCCAAAGGTTTGCAGGAAAAAGTCAGGAATCATTCCCATCAGGATTGTTCCTGAAATTGCCATTCCAACAACTGCCACGGTTGGCCAGGAAATCGCAATTTTTTGCAGGTCCTCTGCTTTCCTGAAATACATTTGCCGTGCAAAGGCAAAGTAATAGTAGTATGAAATGATTGTTGTGACAATCATTACAGCGGCCAGCCAATAATGGGAACTGCCAATGGCACTCATCAGGATATAAAATTTCCCGACAAATCCGGCTGTTACCGGAAATCCGGCGAGTGACAGGATAAAGAAAGTCATGATAAGCGCCAGACCCGGCGAACGCTGGTATAGCCCGGAAAATGCACTGATGTCATATGTTCCGGCCTGTTTCGCAACAATTTCAATCACGACAAAAGCTCCCAGCGTCATAACCAAATAAGCGATCAAATAGAAAACCAGGCTTGGAAACAAATCAAAACCTACAAACCCCATCGTTGCCGGAGGAACGAGCATATAACCGGCATGGGCAATACTGGAGTATGCCATTAACCGTTTGGCATTCTTCTGACGGAGTGCAACGGTATTTCCTACAATCATGGACAGGGCGGCAATAATCATGAATGCCCAGGAAATCACTTCGTTAAAGACACCGGTTGTCACCAGCGGAATAAAGGCAATCAATACAATCCGGACGACAAAAGCAAATGCCGCCACTTTGGAGACGACTGCCAAAAAGATGGTAACGGGTGTAGCAGCGCCCTGGTATACATCCGGTGCCCAGGTATGAAATGGAGCCGTGGAAATCTTGAAACCAAATCCAACGATCATTAAAAAGAATGACAAATAGAGAAACGACTGATAGTCTGTTCCGGCAATTTCAGCCACTCGCTGCTGTATTTCAAACAAGTGGGTCGTGCCTGTCAAACCATACAAAAACGACAT
The DNA here is from genome assembly GCA_049587175.1 of Thermoactinomyces sp. GTDB lineage: Bacteria > Bacillota > Bacilli > Thermoactinomycetales > Thermoactinomycetaceae > Thermoactinomyces. The sequence continues at coordinate 9,315 of JBAVDL010000298.1, read as the reverse complement.
TCCATAAAGAACAAACGCGGATGATACGCTTCCCAGGACAACATATTTCCAGGCTGCTTCTGTTGAATCAGTCCGTTTTGTACGAATGCCCACCAGGATATAGGAAGAGAGACTTAACAACTCCAGGCCGACAAACAACGTGATCAACTCTGCGGAAGAGACCATAATCATGGCTCCCAGCAAAGCGGTCAGCAAGAGGGAGTAATATTCACTCTCAGCCTCTATTCTTTCAGTATCCCCGCCCAGGGAAAATAACAGAACCAGCGCTGTCCCAAACAGCAATATGGCTTTGAAAGCCAGACTGAAATCATCAATCCGATAGGAATCCCCCAAAATCTGATAGGGTTCATGTCCCCATCCCAATCCGACAAATATTCCTGCCACCAATACTGAAAGCAACCCTAAAATACCAATCCATTTCCTTGAAACTGTTTCTTTGAGCAGCAAATCAACGATGGTTAATAGGGCGGCGGCAGCGACGATTACAAGTTCCGGAGCCAACACTCGCAGGTCAAAATCCAGCAACGTTTGTATCATGCCCCTACCCTCCGATCCGAGATACAATAAGATCTAGTGTTACCTGCATGGGCGCGCCCAAGGATTCCGGATAAACACCGATTAATACAATCAACAGAACCAAAACCATCATTGGCACACTTTCACTTGCGTGCAAATCTTTCAACACCAGATAACGCTCCTGGGTTGGGCCGAATGTTGTTTTAAGCAGTGCACGCAGTGCATAGACAACGGTAAAAATTAACCCGAGGGCACCAATCGCCGCAATCACCGGCCGGCTTTGGAATAAACCGAGATACGACAAGAATTCGCTGATAAAGCCGGATAATCCAGGCAAACCCAGGAGAGCCATGATCCCTGTGAGAAAGATTCCCGAAAACACAGGCATTGATTTCGCAAGCCCGCCCAAGTCGTCCAATTCGGTTGTCTTGGTCCGCTCATACAAGCTTCCGACAAGGAAAAAGAGCAGTGCTGAAATCAAACCGTGAGAAACTGCCTGGAAAACAGCCCCTTTTAATCCTGCCGCATTCAAGGAAGCCAGTCCAAACAGGATAATTCCCATATGGCTGATACTGGAGTACGCAAGTACACTTTTCAATTCTTTCTGGATTATCGCCAGCAATGCTCCGTACAAAATGTTGATTAAACCGAGGATTGCTACCAGCGTGGCAATTTCTTTCATTTGTGACGGGAACATTCCTGCCCCAAAGCGCATAAAGCCGTAAGCTCCCATTTTCAGAAGGATGCCGGAGTGAATCATGACTACCGGTGTAGGGGCCTCGACATGAACCCGCAACATCCAGCTGTGAAATGGAAAAACGGGCAATTTAATACTGAAGGCAATCATCATGGCAATAAAGGTTGCCCAGATCAATGTTTCTATATGCGGTGGAAGCATTCCCAATTGCCCCGTCAGATGTTCCATCCCCAATTGCAGTTCGGCATACTCAAGGGAACCGAACACAATCATCAGCGCAACCATCGCAAACAGCAAAAATCCTGATCCCAGTCCGTTATACAGCAAAAACCGGTTGGCGGCTTTTACTTTCCCGATAAATCCCCATTTTCCTATCATAAAATATGTTGCAATCAGGGTAACCTCAAAGAAGATGAAAAAGAGAAACAGGTTGGTTGATGCAAATACCCCGATCATTCCCGTCTCAAGCACCAGCAGCAATTGATAATATCCCTTTGTGGCTTGCCGGATATATAAGGAAGCCACAGCAGCAAGGGTGCTTATGATCGCTGTTAATACCACCAGCGGAAGGGACAGCCCGTCGATCCCCATACTGTAATGAACCGTCCAGGGTTCCCCTTGCATAATCGGGATCTGGAACCAGATAGCAGATTGAACCCACTCAAATCCTTTTGATCCCTGGTCAAAATGCCCATACATATAAATCGCAAGGAAAAGTGACGGGAGTGTCGCCATGATTCCCCAGAATCGATGCAGTTCCACTTTTTCACGAGGGAGAAAAAGAAGAACAACGACTCCTAAAAGCGGGAAAAATGTAATCAGTGTAGGCAACCAATTTGTCCAGCTCATTTCAATAACCTCCCCGCCGTCAGACCTACAACCAATAGAACAAAGCCGATCACACTAACCAGGGCATATGTTTGTGCCTGACCATTCTGGATCCGCGCACCGATCCGGCCTGCAGCCTGTGCCGTCCAAGCCGTCAAATGGACAAATCCTCCAATAATAAACCGGTCCACACCCAACAGGAACCAGCTGATTCCTTTGGTAGGCAAAACAACCGCGTAATGGTACAACTCATCAATATAGTACTTGTTGAACACCAGCTTGTGGAGCCGGGGAACAGTTTGTACAACCCTGGCCGGACTCCATTTTCGACTGCCAAAATAGAGATAGGCCAGTGCGATTCCCAAGAGGGAGAAAGCCACAACCACCACCGGCAGCCAAATGGGGGCATGACCTGCCGCCACAGAATAATCATTGCCTTTGGACAGCCAGGATGTTAGCCAATGCGAAGGAGAAACATTTACAAATCCGCTGAACACGGAGAAAAGTCCCAGAATCGCGATGGGAATCATCATGACAACCGGAACCTTGCGATCTGCCTTCGGTCCCCGGGCTTCTCCGGCAAATACCATAAAAAACAGGCGGAACATGTAAAATGCTGTAAAGAAAGCAGCAATTACACCTATTACAAACAAATCGATCCTTCCATCCTGGTAAGCGGATAACAGGATTTCGTCCTTGGAGAAAAAACCGGAGAACGGAGGAATTCCCGCAATTGCCAAACAACCCGCCAAAAACCAGATTCCCAGTTGGCGGTGGCTTTTCCAGAGCCCTCCCATTTTGCGAATATCCTGCTCATGGGAAAGGAGAACAATTACCGCTCCCGCTCCAAGGAACAACAAGGCCTTAAAAAAAGCATGTGTGAAGAGGTGAAATACCCCCGCTACATACCCGGCAGAACCGAGTGCCAGCATCATGTAACCCAACTGACTGACTGTTGAATAGGCCAGCACCCGTTTGATATCGTATTGTGTCAAACCGATGGTAGCCGCAAAAATAGCGGTAAATCCGCCCACATAGGCCACCAGGTCCATGGCAAGGGACGATGCCTGAAAGAGGAAAAACAGATTGGCAACCAGGTAAACACCTGCTGCAACCATGGTTGCTGCGTGAATTAACGCACTGACAGGTGTTGGCCCTTCCATGGCATCAGGCAGCCACGTATGTAACGGGAACTGACCAGATTTTCCAATTGCGCCAACAAAAATGAGTACTGCAAGCAATGTGACGATTTCCGGTGCAAGTTGGCCGGAGAGAACCACTGCCTCAAGATCAGCCACTTCAAAACTTCCTGTATGCCAGAAGGCCAAACAAATGGCAATAAAGAAACCCACGTCACCAATTCTTGTCACGACAAACGCCTTGCGGGCTGCATCTCTCGCGTCCGGTTTGAAGTACCAGAAACCGATCAGCAGGAACGAACATACCCCTACCAATTCCCAGAAAATATAGATCCACAACAGATTGCTTGACATAACCAGACCGAACATGGAGAAAGTGAATAATGCCAAATAGGCATAAAACACCTGAATCCGGTCATCCATTTTCATATAACCGTAAGAATACAAATGGACGAGCATACTAACAACGCTCACAATAAATAACATCAGGATCTGGAGTGAACCAAGCTCTATACTGAATGACACCGTTTCATTTCCAATTTGCAGCCAAGGAACTTTCCATGTTATCGATTCTCCTGCTGCCAGGATCCATACGGACAGGGCAAAGGAGGCAAATGTTGCCGCCACTCCGATTGCGGCCGCCATCTTTTTGCAAAACAGCTTGCGGCCAAAGATGAGCAGAAGAAATGCAATAACCGGAAAAAGGGGAATCAAGAGAGCAAGCTTTGCTTCCATGTCTGATCCTTCCTTCTTCTATAAGTTTCATCGCTCTGTTTTCATGTAGAAATTTTGTCAGAGAACAAGTGAAAAAGAGCTTTATCCATATTAACCTTTCAATGATTTGAATTGATCTGCTTCTGCCGTTTCTACCCGACGGTACAGGGCAATCAGGATTGCAATTCCGAGTGCAGCTTCTGCAGCGGCAATTGTAATGGTAAACAAAGTAAAAATATGCCCTGCAAAATCGGGAAACAGACCAAATTTGGAAAAGGCAACAAAATTGATATTGGCCGAATTCAACATCAGTTCAATACAAAACAGCACAATTACGGCATTCCGTTTCGTCAATACACCATAAAGTCCAATACTGAACAAGATGGCAGACAGAGCGAGATAAGAGGTAACAACCATCATTTTTCCTCCTTTTTCGCCAATACTACCGCCCCCACCAGAGCAACCAGCAACAGGATCGAGGCCAGTTCAAAAGGAATCACATATTCCGTGAAGACCCTTTCCCCCAATTGCAGAATCGTCCATGTTCCGTCACTGGGTTCACTGATCACAGGTGTCCGGTAGATAATCCACATCAGTACACCAAAAAAAGCTGCAACTCCGACAAAGCTGAGCACCGCATGCCATGGAGCAATTGAACTCTTCACTTCTTCATGGTTTTTGGTCAACATGATGCCAAACAACATGAGAATCGAGATGGCTCCGGTATAAATCAGAATCTGAATTACCGCCAAAAATTCGGCATGCAATTGCAAATAGATGCCAGCAATACTTAAAAAGGTAAAAGCCAACGCCAAAGCCATATGAATAACCCGTGTAAAGTTGATCATGAAAACTGCCCCGCCGATAGCCATAACAGAAAGGATAAAGAAGGAAACAAATTCACTGGTTATAGACATTATTTTTTTCCTCCGGGTTTATTTGCTACGTTACCGCTTTTTTCCTCGCGAATATGCTTGTTGTTCTGATTCAGCCATTCCAGATCCTTGAACAGTTCGTCACGGCTATACACGGCGAGCTCATAGTTATTGGTCATCGTAATCGCTCCAGTCGGGCAAACCTCCGTACACAAATCGCACAAAATACATGTTTCAAAGTTGATCGTATAGGTATCGATCACTTTTCCTCTCTTTTCCGGATGCTTCTTCCCTGTTAAAGTAATGCAATCGGTTGGACAGATCCGTGCACATTGATTGCAGACAATGCATTTTTCCGGATCAAAATGCTGGATTCCACGAAAGCGGTTTGGCATGAGGAGCGGTTCATCCGGATAGCGGTATGTTACCTTCGGCTTGGTCATATTTTTCAGGGTGACGCCCAACCCTTTTACTAAGCCCAGCACGATGCTTCCCTCCATTCAAATTCTCCATCAAAAATATGTTCCTATTACAGGAACTTCTTTCAAAATGCTGGTTAACAAAATGTTCAGCAAAGCAATTGGCAACAGTACTTTCCAGGAAAACTGCATCAGTTGGTCTGCACGCAACCTTGGCATCGTTGCTCTCAGCCAGAACAGGAAAAATATAACGAACGAGAACTTCAGCACAAACCAAATGATCGGCGGAATAAACGTCAGGCCAAATGGTGCGTTCCATCCGCCCAAATACAACACGGTGGTTAATGAAGCCATTGCGAACATATACACATACTCGGTCAGCATGAAGAAGGCAAACCGGAATCCCGTATACTCAACATGGTAACCGGCAACCAGTTCCGATTCTGCCTCGGGCAGGTCAAACGGACACCGGTTCAGCTCGGATACCGCTGCAATCAGAAACACGATAAACCCGACAAATTGGGGGAAAATAAACCATACATCTTTTTGCGCCTCAACTATTTCCGTAAGATTCAGGGAGCCTACAGTTAAAACAATCCCCACTACTGACATGACCAGGGGTATTTCATAACTGATCATTTGTGCAGCTGAGCGCATGCCACCCAAAAGGGAATACTTGTTATTGGAAGACCATCCCCCGATCAGAATTCCAATAATCGTAATACTGGACAGAGCCATATAGTACAATAAACCGATCGCAAAATCAGAAAACCGGATTGAATCCGTAAACGGAATTACAGCCAAAACAGCAAAAGAGGGAACAAAAGCAATAATCGGCGCAATCCGGAAAAGCAATTCATCTGACTTTTTCGGGATTACATCTTCCTTGAACAACAGCTTTAGCACATCTGCTACTGTTTGCAGTAATCCCCAATATCCGACACGATTGGGCCCGATCCGGTTTTGCGCCCAGCCGATCACTTTTCGTTCAAAAAAGATTGCATACACAACAAAAAACAGTACAACAAGAAGCAGCAGTACTGGTCCGATCAGCAACCAAGAGCTCATCAGCCATCCACCTCCCCCAGGATAATATCAATGCCGCCCAGAATGGCAACAAGATTGGAGATGTTTTCTCCTTTAAGCAGGACCGGTATGATTTGCAAATTATAGAAAGATGGCCGCCGGAATTTCAAGCGCCATGGCTTATCTTTTCCTTTGCTGACAATATGGCATCCCAATTCTCCCCGTGGAGATTCAATCCCCACATAAACTTCTCCTTCCGGAACCCGGAGCACTTTGGGGACTTTTGCCAGGATCGGTCCGCTTTCAGGGAACTGGTCGATAGCCTGCTCAACAATTCGCAGTGATTGCTCAATTTCTCCCATACGGCACAAATACTTGTCATACAAGTCACCATTTTTCCCGACAGGGACATCAAAATCAAACCGTTCATAAATAGAATACGGTTTATCTTTTCTGAGATCCCAGTTCACGCCCGTGACCCTGAGATTGGATCCGGACAGTCCATATTCGATCGCCAATTCTTTTGTAACCTTGCCAATTCCTTTTGTACGTTGGATAAAGATTTCATTTCCTGTAATCAAATCGTGATATTCCTTGATTTCTTTCTTCATTCTTTCAACAAATTTGCCGACTTTCTCAATCCATCCCGGAGGGGCATCCCATTTTACACCACCAACCCGCATATAGTTGAAAGTCATGCGGGCTCCAGTCAGTTCATTAAAGAGATCGAGAATTTCTTCACGATCACGGAAACAATACAGGAATGGAGTCATTGCTCCAAGATCCAGCAGGTATGTTCCTATCCACACCAGATGGCTTGCAACCCGGTTCAGTTCCATGGCAATAACCCTGAGATATTCAGCCCGTTCGGGAATTTCCAGTTGCATGAGTCTTTCCGTAGCATGTACGATAGCATAATTATTGGTCATGGCCGATATATAATCCATGCGGTCGGTATAAGGAATAATTTGTGTGTAATTCAAATCTTCCGCCAGTTTTTCCGTTCCCCGATGGAGATAGCCAATCACCGGCTCCGCATCTACAATAATTTCACCATCAATTTTCACCTTCAGCCTCAGAACACCGTGGGTGCTGGGATGCTGTGGTCCAACGTTCAACAGCATTTCTTCTGTACGGAGCAAGGATTACACCTCCCTGTCAAACGATTTATAGTCTTTTCGAAGCGGGTGTCCAACCCAGTCATCAGGCAACAGGATCCGTCTCAAATCGGGATGTCCTTCAAAATGAATTCCCATCAAGTCATAAGCTTCCCGTTCATTCCAGTTGGCTGCTTTCCACAAACCGGCCACACTCGGAATTTCCGCCTTTTCCCGGTCAATTTTGACACGGATCGCTATCTGATGTTCATTGCTGAACGAATAAAACTGATAAACAACTTCCATTTCCGTTTGGTAGTCAACAGATGACAGAAGCCGTAAATAGTCAAAGGCAAAAGCAGGGTCTTCCTTTAGCACAACAGCCACTTCTTTCCATTTTTCCCTGGCAACAACAAGTGTAGGCACATGTCCGCTCGCCCGGTTAATGTAAGCTTCCGTTACGGCATCTTCACCAACTTTTTCCTTGATATCCCGGACAAAGCGCTCCAAAAGAGGCTGAAGCGGTGAAGGTTCTTCCAGCTTTTTTTCTTCTTTTTTCGGTGTAACCGGACGACCCGCCGGTCTTGCCCTTTTTGCTCCGGCAGCACCTGATGGCATGGTTGGTGCAGTTTTCTTGGCAGAAGCCGGTTTTTGTCCGGATGGTTCAGGAGAAGATGATGATTCCGCGGCCTTGTTTTCCAAACCTTTGTTATTCATTTCACATGTACTCATCGGTTAGTCACCTTCTTGCCATGTTTTGCCTCATAGCGTATTTTTTCTTGCAGCTTGTTAATGCCATAAATAAGTGCCGCCGGGTTGGGCGGACAGCCAGGAATATAAACATCCACCGGGACAATCTGGTCTACACCTTTTACTACTGAATATGATTTCACATACGGACCGCCAGCTGTTGCACAGGAACCCATCGCAACGACCCATTTGGGGTCAGGCATCTGATCGTATAACCGGCGCAATAAAGGACTCATCTTTTTCGTAACCGTACCTGCCACAATCATTACATCGGCTTGGCGTGGTGAAGCCCGGAATATGACGCCAAACCGGTCAAAATCATAATGGGCGCCGCCTGTTGCCATCATTTCAATGGCACAGCATGCCAATCCAAATGAAAGCGGCCACATCGAATTACTGCGGACCCATCCTTTTAACTGATCAAGATTGGTCGTAATAACATTACGCTTGAATTCCTGTTCTTCAAACGGAGTGATATTTTCAAAATTCAGTTCCATTCTAACACCCTCTTTTTCCAGGCATAAATTAGTCCCAGGATGAGGAAAAACACGAAGATAAACATTTCCACCAGGATAAACAGACCCACCTCGGAGCGTAAAGTATCGTAACCGACTGCCCACGGATAAAGGAAAACAGCCTCCACGTCAAAAATGACGAAAAGCAACGCAAACAAGTAGTAACGAACGTTATATTTTACCCAGCTTTCTCCAGTCGGATCTACACCGCTTTCATAAGTAATCTGCTTTTCAGGCGACGGTTTATGGGGACGAAGAATCATTCCCGCTGACAACGCCAGTACAGGAAGGGCAATGCCTACTGCAATAAAAGTTAAAATCATCAAATGACTTGGCTCAATCAAGCTGATCCCCTTCTTTCTATGAGATCCAATTCCCTAAAAACGTTTACATTGATTACCATTTCAAACCTTAACATTTCGTTCAGAAATAAATTTTTTGTATCAATCAACCATATTTGATAAATGATTGGCCCCAGAACAATTTTTAAAATTTGATGACAATGTTTTGTACTGTCCAGTCCATTTTTTCAAATTCATTCAAATTGCTGAAAAGTCGGCATCTCCTTCCCTATTGATAGATTATACACTACTTCACTTAATGTGAGAAGGATGAGGATTTTAACAATAACTATTTTATTTAAAGTTAATTCCCTTAAGTTTACTGAATAAGAAATAAACAAATTGGCATGTCATGATAAAAAGTCACCTTTGTAAGGTGCCCCCCTACAATCTTATTC
>JBAVDL010000297.1:0-7507 GCA_049587175.1 Thermoactinomyces sp. | reverse complement strand
GATTATAATGGGCGCTCTTGGACACAAATTATTCGAACCACTAACAGATAAACCAAAAGCAGCTATCACTGTAGAATCTCCCGAAGAAGAATTGCTTCTCTTTATGAAGCGAAAAAGTCGTAAGAGTGGACAAGTAATTGAGGCAAGCTGTAAGCAAACAAACGAGGGCTTTGTCGTCTTACAAGGCAGTCGTATAGAAACTATAGATTCTGATAGCATTCCACCTGGAATTAAAGAACGCAGACAAAAAGCCAAAATAGATGAAAATGGAATACTTCAAGAAAACATCTTATTTCGTAGCCCATCATATGCTGCTGCCTTTGTCATTGGCGGGCACGTAAATGGACTGGTAGAATGGAAAACGAAAGACGGGGTATCATTGAAAGAAATAGAAAACAGTGAAGAAAATTAAGCGGAAATTTACATCCATCCTGTCTCCTCAACCCTGTTAATATATCTAACCTATCAACTCAACCCTATCACTTTCAGGGCAGTTGATATGTTACCGCAAACAATAAAAATAAGGGTTTCCTTACATTATCTCCTCCGGCAAAGTAACCGTGAGAAAAACCTAATGTCTGGAAACCCTTTATTTATGAGTATTTTGAACACTCTTATTTCTCCACTCTTGACATCAATGTCACGCACTCAACATGCCCTGTTTGCGGGAACATGTCTACCGGTTGCACTTCCTGAACCCTGTATCCCGATTCCGCAAGATACTTTGCATCACGGGCGAGGGTGGAAGAGTTGCAGGATACATAGACAATTCGTCCGGGGTTCATGGAGGCGACAGTATCCAGAAGCACCGGGTCACAACCTTTGCGCGGAGGGTCGACTACTACCACGTCAGGCCGGATTCCTTCGTTATACCAGCGGGGCATCACTTCTTCAGCTGCCCCAGCTTCAAAAGTGACATGATCCATCCGGTTTATCTCGGCATTCCGTTTGGCATCCTTGATAGCCGCAGGAACAATCTCCACACCATAGACGCGTTTGGCCTGCCGGGCAAGATAGAGGGCGATGGTTCCGATTCCGCAATAGGCATCAATGACGGTTTCGTTTCCGGTCAGGCCGGCATATTTTGCCACCTGATCATACAAGACCCTGGTCTGCACCGGATTGATCTGAAAAAAGGAATGCGGAGAGATGGCGAAAGTAACCTCCCCAATCCGGTCATAGATGACTTCCCGCCCCCATAGCAACTGATTTTCCGGCCCCAGGACAACATTTGAATGCTTGTGGTGGATATTCTGAACAAGGGATTTCAGCTGGGGGAATGCCCTGCGCAATTCCTCGATCCACTTTTGCCGATGCGGGAGTTTTTTCCCGTTTGTTACCAGTACGATCATGCATTCGCCTGTGTAAAATCCTGTTCGCACCATGACATGGCGCAAAATCCCTGTATGCTTCTGTTCATCATAGATGGGGATGTTCAGACGCTGCGCCAGTTGCTTTACTTTCTGGATTACCTGATCGTTCAGCTCATGCTGGATCAGGCAGGCATCCATGTCCACAATCCGGTGTGTTCTGGGAGCATAAAAACCGGCTGTCACCTTTCCTTTTTGCACGCCAAATGGCACCTGGGCCTTGTTGCGGTAGCGCCACGGCTTTTTCATTCCCAACACCGGGTGAACGGATACGTCCATACCGCCAATGCGGTTAAAATGATCCACTACTTGCTGCCGTTTATGTTCCAGCTGTGCCTCGTAGCTGATATGCTGGATCTGGCAGCCGCCGCAAACCCTGTAGACCGGGCACTGCGGTTCGACCCGGTGTGGATGCGTCTTGAGGATTTTCACGCAGCTTGCTTTTCCATAGGCTTTTTTAACATCGGTTACCCGGGCGCAAACTTTCTCTCCCGGAACGGTTTGCGGCACAAAGACGGTAAAGCCCTCGTATTTGCCGACACCGGCTCCGTCATGGGCAAATCCGTCAATTTCCAGTTCGATCACTTCGCCTTTTGTCACAGGTGGTTTTTGCTTCATCTTTTCTACGGCTCCTTTATGAAAAAACGTTCATCGGAATGGATGAACGTTAACTATGGGCAAAATATCTCCAAATGTTGGGGTACAATTTTTACGCTTCCTTTCAATTCACCCCCCCATTCTCCATCCAGATTCAATTTTAACGAAGCGGGTGTTTCAATATCCAGTTGTTCTGTTTGAAAATAAATAATTCGGGAATCGCGGATATGCTGCCCTTTCAGGGCCAACGCCGCCAGTTGCAACAGGTCGGAAATATTGGCTTTGGGAATAATCAACACATCCATAAGTCCGTCACTCAAGTCCGCCGAAGGGGCCAACTGTTCAAATCCCCCTACGGAAACACTGTTTGCAATCACAATCAGCCATATCTCGGACTCCCACTTGCCGTACGGGGTTTTCAACTTTACGGGGAAGGGCTGATGCAGGCTGCCAAACTTTTCAATTGCTTTGGCATAATAGGCAAAGGGGCCCATCATGGTTTTCAAACGGCTGGGAGCTTCATAGGTAACCTCTGTCAGACGCCCGGCAGCAGCAACATTAATAAAATACTTGTCGCCAAACATCCCAACATCCACCAGCATGGTTTTGCCCCTGGCGATCACTTTGCAGGCTTCACCAAGATCACGGGGAATTTTCAGCGCCCGGGCCAGATCATTGGTCGTCCCTCCCGGCAAAATCCCCAGCCGGGGCCGTTTTGGATAACCGGCAATCCCATTGACTACTTCATGAATGGTTCCGTCTCCGCCGGCTGCAACTACCAGATCGTATCCCTGTTCAGCAGCAAGCCCGGCTTCCCTCATGGCACTTCCCGGGCCCCGCGTGGCATGGCAAGATGTATGGAAACCGGCCTGTTCCAATTCATCCAGTAGGAAGGGCAATTTTTTCTGAATCAGTTCCCTTCCTGCCGTCGGATTATAAATCAGTCGTGCTTGCTTCATCGAGCCAGCTCCTTTGGCTTCATCAATAATTTCCGGACATTTTGTCATAAAACACTTATCTTTTATAAAGCCTAATTATTAGTTTACCCTTCACACTGATTCTCTTCAAAGTCCTGTTTCAGCATAAAACCCGTAAATAACAAAAAAAGGCCCATGGATACTGATCCATGAACCCGGCCCCGCCTGAATCTAATGAGGCATATATACCAGTTGGAAAAAGAACAGAACAGCAAAAAGATAAACCAGCCAATGAACCTCTTTCCATTTGCCCCTGAAAATTTTCATTAACGGATAGGTTAGAAATCCGAGCGCAATTCCGGTAGCAATGCTGGAGGTGAGCGGCATGCTCAGAATCACGATAAATGCCGGAAACGCCTCATCAATTTCATTCCATTTGATTGAACTGACCTGGCTCATCATTAACGATCCCACAATAATGAGTGCAGGGGCGGTGACTGCTGCAATTCCCGATACTGCGCTGACCAGGGGACTGAAGAAAGCCGACAGCACAAACAGGATGGCTACGACCACAGCTGTCAGACCGGTTCGTCCTCCTGCAGCCACTCCAGAGGAAGACTCAATGTACGCGGAGGTGGGACTGGTTCCGAACAGGGAGCCCACAAGAGTAGCCACGGAGTCGGCAACCAGGGCCCGTTCACCGCGGGGAAGCTGGTCTCCTTTCATCAATCCGGCCTGCCTGGCCACCCCCAAAACGGTTCCTGTTGTATCAAACAGGGTCACGAGCAAAAACGAAAAGACAACGGCGTATAAACCATAGTCAAATACGGCCTGAAAAGCATGGACCGGATTGTCAATCACCAGTTGGCCGGGGATGACAGGAACGGAGACAAATCCGTTCTCAAAGGAAAGTTGTCCGGTAAAATAGGCAATCAGTCCGGTTCCCAGCATCCCGATAAACAAGGCTCCGTTCAGATTAAGGGACATACAGACCAACGTGATCGCAAGGCCGGCCAATGTTAACAGAGATGAAGGAGAATGCAGATTGCCAAGTGCTACCAGATTGGATGGGTGGTCGGTAATCAATCCGGACATGCGCAATCCGATAAAAGCAATAAATAATCCGATTCCAGCCGTAATGGCACTTTTCAGATTGGAGGGAATCACTTCAATCAATTTTGTCCTGAGCGGTGTCAGCGACAACAGTACAAACAGAAGCCCCGCCACAAAAACAGCGGCAAATGCTTCTTCATATCCCAATCCCTGATGGGCTTTGACAACAGAGTAGGCAAAATACGCGTTTAATCCCATGGCAGGCGCAATGGCAATGGGATAATTGGCGTATAATCCCATCATTAATGTACCGACAACAGTGGCAACAATGGTTGCAAAAAAACTCAAGGAAAAAGGAACCCCTGCATCAGACAGGATAATGGGGTTTACCACCATAATATATGACATGGTAAAAAAGGTAGTAAGTCCAGCAACAATTTCTTTTCGAACGGACGACCCCTTTTTTTGCAATTGAAACATGATATTATTCCTCCAAAAACGAATATTAATTAACTTACAGATATATATTATTCGTTTTTATGATAAAACGCAAGAAAAAACCCCTGAAGAAAGAATCTCCAGGGGGGAATCTTTTTATTCTCCTTTTGTCCACTCAGTATGAAATACGCCTGCCCGGTCAATGCGCTGATAGGTATGGGCTCCAAAATAATCGCGTTGTGCCTGTAAGAGATTGGCCGGCAGGGTTTCGGAACGATAGCTGTCATAATAGCTGATCGCACTGGCAAATGCCGGCACCGGAATACCATTTAATACAGCCGTGGCCACCACTTCACGCAAGGCTTCCTGATACTGCTCCAGGATCCCTTTGAAATAAGGGTCCAGCAACAGATTGTTCAGGTTGGGATCGCGTTCATAGGCGTCTTTGATATTTTGCAGGAAGCGGGCGCGTATAATGCAGCCGCCACGGAAGATCATGGCGATTTCACCAGGTTTCAGATCCCATCCGTATGCATCGGAAGCTGCTTTCATCTGTGCAAAGCCTTGGGCATAGGAACAGATTTTGCTTGCGTACAGGGCTTTGCGAACCGCTTCAATAAAGGAAGCGCGCTCTCGGATCAAGCTCCGGTTGCCGGACTTTGGCCCATGCAATACTTGACTGGCCTGTACCCGCTCTTCTTTCATTGCAGACAGAAAACGGGAATAGACCGACTCTGTAATGATGGAAAGCGGAACCCCGAGATCCAGGGAACTTTGGCTTGTCCATTTGCCCGTTCCCTTTTGCCCTGCCGTATCCAGGATGACTTCAACCAGCGGTTTGCCGGTGTCTTTGTCTGTCTTTGTAAAAATATCCGCCGTAATCTCGATCAGGTAACTGTCCAGTTCTCCCTGGTTCCATTCCTGAAAGATCTTGTGCAACTCATCGGCTTCCATATTTAACAGATGTTTCAACAGATAATAGGCTTCGCTGATCAATTGCATATCCCCGTATTCAATACCATTATGCACCATTTTTACATAATGGCCGGCCCCACCCGGGCCAATGTAGGTACAACAGGGGTCGCCATCCACTTTGGCAGAAATGGCCGTCAGAATTTCACTGACCAGATCATACGCTTCTTTTGGGCCTCCCGGCATAATGGCAGGCCCCTTGAGAGCACCTTCTTCGCCACCGGAGACACCTGCCCCGATAAAGTGGATGCCGCTGGCTTCAAGTTCCTTGCCCCGGCGGATTGTGTCCTCATAATAGGCATTTCCCCCATCAATGATAACATCACCGGGTTCCAGATACCCCTTCAGTTGCCGGATCATATCATCTGTCGGTTTGCCTGCTTTTACCATCAGCATGACACGCCTGGGCTTCTCCAAAGAAGCAACAAATTCCTCCATGGTATATGTACCGGTCAAATTTAACCCGGGGTGTTCGTCAAGCAGTTTTCTTGTCCGCTCCGGAGAACGGTTGAATACAGAAACAGTATATCCTTTGCTCTCCATATTCAGTGCAAGGTTTCTTCCCATGACAGCAAGCCCGATGACACCAATATGACTTTTTGCCACTACCAACACATCCTTCTATATTTGTAAGGTTTTGTTTCTATTTGATAATTTATTATATCAAAATTACAACTCATTATATCCAGCATTGTCAGTTTCTGTTTCAAAATGGAAAAAAAGGAATTTTCAATTCAAAAGCCCGTTCCGTAAACCATAAAACTCCCAACAGCGCAATCCCCATGGATGCTCCCTGAACAAACCATTTTTTTTGCACATACCGCCTGAACAACAACAAAAAAGGAATAACACAAAGAAAAACCGCCACTTGCCCCAACTCAACCCCAAAGTTGAAGGAGAACAGGGCAGCCAGAAAACTGTCTTTCGGCAATTGTATTTCTGACAAGGAACCGGCAAATCCCAGTCCATGAATCAAACCAAAGAAAAAAGCAATGGTCGGGCGGTGGCGGGGAGGACGAAACCACTGGTTTTCAATCGCAACATATACAATGGTCAAAGCAATCAGAGCTTCTACCCATTTTGACGGGACAGCAATAATATCCATCACTGCCAGAAACAGGGTGATCGAGTGGGCAATGGTAAAAGAAGTAATCACCTTTAACAAATGTTTCCAGCCTCCTCCGGCCACAAACAGGGCTGCCAAAAAAGCAAGATGGTCAAACCCGAACCAAATATGCTCCATCCCGATCCGGATAAACTGTTTAACAGTCAGCCAAATCGACAAATCGGACTGTTTGGTAATGGAGAGATGCCGCTCAGAGTCATGGAAGACAAACCGGCTTTCTTTTCCGTCAGCATGGATCGTTACAATATTCTGATGCCTGCTTTTGTCAATCTCAAAAAACATCGAATAGAACAAGTCTGCTTTTTCCACTTTTTGTCCGGAAGTAAACCTGACTTTTACCAGCACATGGGACAAATCCGGTCTGGTAATATCGGTAATGCTTTCCGCCATCGGCTGACCGTTATTTTTGACAAGAAATCTTTCTTTAATATAATTTTCAAGCTCCTGCCTTTTCTCTTCCGACAATCCCTCTTTCACAGACATATCTTTGCCCGGTACCTGTTTTAGCAGGGCATCATTAATCAAAAGCGACATGTCAATCCGGTTTTCCGCAATTTCCATATCCGTGGAAACAAGGTATAACGGGTGAGCCTGTACAATTGGCGCCGCCAGGAAAACAGCAAAAAAAATGAATAAAAACGATCCCCATAATATTGTTATTGCTCCCCTCATCCTCATCCTCCCCAATTTATAACCGGAATTTATTGGCGGATAATCGGTATGTATGAATAAACAGGTTTCATACACCAGGTTCTGAAGAAAACCTGGCTTGACCAAATACACAAACAGACCAAACCAACAGATGGCCTGGCCTTTGGCGTGTCTTTCTCTAACCTGTTTGCATTTTGCTGAGAAAAAACGGGATCACAGATTTTATTTCGGGCCGGTTCCCATGACAAAAAAGACCCTTCGGGTTTATGGCCCTTATACTTTTGCATGGTTACCGGTTTTGTCCATGAATTTTTTATTCCGAACGGCTTGCCAGTCTCTGCAAGGACTTCCAGGTTATAAACGCAAAGAAAAAGCTGATCAGC
>JBAVDL010000296.1:0-14304 GCA_049587175.1 Thermoactinomyces sp. | reverse complement strand
CAGGAATTCCAGAAAATCGCTCCCACCATTTTTATGGGGGTTGACTATAATGATTTTATGGGTTCATTTGAAAAAAACATGCAGACATTGGGGACAATTTTTGGGAAAGAAAAAGAAATCGATCAGGAACTGGAAACAATCAGAAATGCGGTTGCCGACTTGAAACAGAAAGCCTCTGCCAGCAACGAAAAGGCCTTGATTGTTCTTTCCAATGATAATAAAGTAAGTGCCTATGGGCCCAAATCCCGTTTTGGACTGATTCATGATGTGTTTGGCCTGCCAGCGGTTGATCAGCATATCAAGGCATCCAAACACGGACAAAGTATCTCTTTTGAATATATTGTGGAAAAGAACCCGGATTATCTCTTTGTAATTGATCGAAGTGCCGTCGTCACGAAAAAAGCTTCAGCCAGACAAACGATTGAAAATGAATTGGTGAAAAAGACCAAAGCTTACCAAAACGGCAAAATCGTTTATCTGGATGCAAATGTTTGGTATCTTTCCGGTGGCGGACTCCAATCGGTAAGTAAAATGATCAATGAAATTGATAAAAGTATAAATCAGTAAACGTATCGCCGAGAAGACGTTTGCGGAAAATTGAAGAAAGCTATATCGGCCCTGGATTTCTGGTTCAGGGCCGATTAATTGTCAGACAGAAGCGAACGATTTATTTTTTGCGATGTTTCAATCCGTCCCGAATGCCAAAGCGGACACCCAGGTAAACAGCAACTCCCAACAGGGCAATGGGAACCAGCATACCAAAAAAATTTATTACCCAACCCGTCAAACCATATCCATATCCCACCAGCTCAACTCCTTTCACTGAAAATAGATTTGTTAAATCAATTCCTTGACCGGTTATTCATACGATTATAAATCCGGCCCGAAGAAATATTTGAGGGCGTTTGGAAGATCACGCTGCCAAAAACCCCAGGTGTGGTCTCCGTCTTCCTCAACATAATGTACCTGTGCATTTTTTTCTTTCAAATTGCGGCAGATTTCCCGGTTTCGGGCAAGCAGATCCAGATTTCCCATGTGTGTAGGCACTGATGTTTCAGAAGTGCCGATAGATTGATAAATACGCAAATGGGCAAGAGATTGCTGACGCAAGATTTCTTCATTGGTTTCTTCCAGAAAAGCTCCTGACTGGGAAAGAACATTTTTTACCTGTTCGGGATATTTCAAAGCAATATGCAAAGAAACGGTTCCGCCCAGGGAAGATCCCCCAATTACCAGGTCTTCCCTGCTCGGGGAAACAGGATATTTTTCGCGGATCAGCGGAAGAAGCTCCTGAATAACCATCTGCATATGCAGTGACTGCCTTTTGCCGGACGGTGCATATTCTGAAGTGCGTTTTTCTTTATCCACAGGAACTGCAACCATTACAAACGGATCAAGCTGGCCGTTGTGAATCATTGGAACAGCCTGGGTTACGATCCGCCCCAGGTTGAAATAATCGTTTCCATCATGAAGAACAAGCAACGGATAATTTTTCTGCCATGATGATTCTTCTCCGGGAAGGAAAACAAGGATTTCTTTGGTTTCATCCAAATAAACGCTTTTCAATTTTTCTTTTTTGATTGTCCGTTTCAGCATTTGTATCTGGTGTCCCCTTTTGGATAAAGTTTTATTAATACTATATCGTATTTTTATTAGTTTTTTCCTGTTGATTATTTATTTTGTATTTTGTATATTTATACTATGTAATGTAATAGTTTTTATCTTTTCTCTTATTATCCCATTTTCAAAGAAAATAATCAGGGGATTCTTGATAAATGAAGCGATATTCTTTTTTTATTTTTAAAAAATTATGATTTGAACAGCCTGGTAACAGGTGGATTTTTTCTGTACAGGCTATCAGGTAATTGGGGTGAATCAGATAATATTATGGAAAATGTACAAAATCAGACGCAATCATTTGGTAATTTTCTGAAATTCCTTGTCCCTTCGATGATTGGTGTATTCCTGTTTATGATTCCCATGGAAATTGACGGGGAAATGACGATTTCGGTTGCCAAGCTTGCCAAATGGAGTCAGGAGTTTTTAGCCGATTATTTGCCGGGGCTGGCTACTGGAATGATCGTGATCTCGGTAGTTTTTACACTGCTTGCCAAACTGGCCAAACCGGTCTGGATTATGAACAGTCCGTTTCTGAAAAATTTGTTTGATGTTTCTCCTTTTTGGATGGTAACCCGTGTAATTGGTTTGTTTTTTGCTGTTATGACCCTGTTTCAGTTGGGGCCCGAATGGATCTGGTCAGAAAATACGGGCGGCTTGTTGCTTTTAAGCCTGATTCCCGTATTGTTTACGGTGTTTATCTTTGCCGGACTTTTTATGCCTTTTTTGATGGATTTCGGTTTGCTGGAAATGACCGGAACCTTGTTTACACGGTTCATGAGGCCGCTTTTTAAACTCCCCGGACGCGCATCTATTGATTGTCTGGCATCCTGGCTGGGGGACGGGACAATTGGTGTGCTGCTAACCAACAAACAGTATGAAGACGGCTTTTATACCAAGCGTGACGCTGCCATTATCGGAACCACTTTTTCCGTTGTCTCGATTACCTTTACAATTGTAGTATTGGAACAAATCGGATTGGGACATTTATTTGGCCCGTATTACCTGACCATCGCCGTTGCCGGGTTTGTTGCGGCCATTGTCTTGCCGCGCATCCCTCCGCTGTCCCGCAAGGAAAACACATATTTTGACGGATCGGAAGGAAACTTGAAGGAGACGTTGCCGGCCGGTTTTTCTGTATGGAGATGGGGATTGGAACAGGCACTGGCACGGGCAAACCAAACCCGCTTTAAAGATGTTTTTCGAAATGGGGCCCAAAATATTCTTGACATGTGGATTGGTGTTTTGCCGGTTGTCATGGCCTTTGGCACAACAGCCGTTATCATTGCTGAATATACGCCTTTGTTCCGGTGGCTGGGTATTCCGTTTATTCCGCTGTTGTCCCTGTTGCAAATTCCCGAGGCGGGCGAAGCGGCGCAGACGATTGTTGTTGGTTTTGCCGATATGTTCCTGCCATCCGTAATCGCCAGCGGAGTGATAGAAAATGAGTTGACCCGGTTTGTCATTGCCAGTCTGTCTGTTACACAACTGATTTATATGTCGGAAGTAGGCGGGCTGTTGCTGGGTTCAAAGATTCCGGTCGATTTCAAGGATCTCTTGGTTCTGTTCTTGCTGCGGACCTTGTTGACCCTGCCCATTATTGCCGGTATGGCACATCTGATTTTGTAAACGGGTTGTGAAGGAGGCTTCCTGCCATGGCAGGAAGCTTTTTTTTGGGAAAAGTTTCAGAAGGTGGCATCAGGCCGCATTTTTGAGGAAGCAGGCTTTCTGCGATCAATGCAGGGAGTCTGTTTTTTATCTGGAGATTTTATTTAACTATTCAAATATAATTAAAATAGATACAGTTTAATATTTTCTGAATGAGGTGATAATTGGATGAACAACTTTGCCTGGGTCCCGGAAGCTGAACAAATGGAAAAAACACGTTTATATCATTTGATGAAAAAACTGGGAATTGAGGACTATGATTCATTTTACCGGGAAAGTATCAAGAATATTGCATGGTTCTGGGATGAAGTTGCAAAAGACATGAAACTGAACTGGATTGTTCCCTACCGGCAGGTGCTGGATATGAAAGACGGCATAGCCTGGGCGCGCTGGTTTGTTGACGGGAAAATCAATGTTGCTGAAAACAGTCTGGATCGGTTTGTCCAGGATCCGTTTGCACGTCATCGTCTGGCGCTGATATGGGAAGGGGATAATGGCGAAAGCCGGAAATATTCCTACCGGGATTTGTGGGCAGAGGTAAACCGGATTGCCGGCGGGTTGACAGAGTTGGGGGTGAAGCCGGGAGATCGTGTCGCCATTTTTTTGCCCATGATTGCAGAGAATGTCATTGCCATGCTGGCTGTTGCCCGCATAGGAGCAATCTTTACACCATGTTTTTCCGGATACGGTGCAGAAGCAGTAGCGACAAGGGTTCAAGGCTGTCAGGCCAGGTGGATGATTACAGCTGACGGGTTTCTGCGGCGGGGAAAAGTTGTAAAGATGAAAGAAGAAGCTGACCGGGCTGCCGATCTGTGCCCGTCAATTCAAAAAGTGATTGTTGTACGGCGGCTAAAGCGGGAATGCGCCTGGAACCCGCAAAGGGATATTGAGTGGGAGCAATTGAGGGCATCGATGAAAGAGTTTCCGCCCTATCCGGCATCTTCAGAAGACCCGTTCATGATTATTTATACATCAGGGACTACAGGCAAACCCAAGGGGACTGTTCATGTTCATGCCGGTTTTCCGATCAAGGCAGCGTTTGATGCAGGCTATATGTTTGATGTGGGAGCAGGCGACGTGTTATTCTGGGTTACTGATATGGGGTGGATGATGGGGCCATGGATGGTGTTCGGATCTTTGCTCATGGGAAGCACCATGGTTGTTTACGAAGGGACACCGGACTATCCGGGGCCGGATCGCCTGTGGAATATGGTGGAGAAATACGGCGTTACACATTTGGGAGTTTCTCCGACGCTGGTTCGGGCATTAATGAAACATGGGGATGCGTGGGCGGAAAAATGGGATTTGAGCAGTCTGCGCGTGTTTGGATCAACAGGCGAACCGTGGAATCCGGAGCCGTGGAACTGGCTGTTTGAGAAAGTAGGCAAAAGAAAAGTGCCGATTTTTAATTATTCCGGAGGTACTGAAACCTCAGGCGGAATTTTGGGCAACAACTTTTTCAAGCCTGTTTCTCCCTGCGGATTTGCCGGACCAATCCCGGGAATGGATGCT
Organism: Thermoactinomyces sp.; assembly: GCA_049587175.1. Classification (GTDB taxonomy): domain Bacteria; phylum Bacillota; class Bacilli; order Thermoactinomycetales; family Thermoactinomycetaceae; genus Thermoactinomyces. The sequence goes on along the minus strand of JBAVDL010000296.1, from coordinate 9,507 downwards.
CAAATATTTGATGATTCAGGCAATCCTGTCAAGGGTCAGGTGGGAGAACTCGTCTTGCGCCAGCCCTGGGTGGGGATGACAAGCAGCTTCTGGCAGGATGATGAGCGTTATGAAAAAACATATTGGGGACGCTGGCCCAATATCTGGCTGCATGGAGACTGGGTATATGTGGATGAGCATCAGCAATGGTTTATCACCGGCAGATCAGATGATACATTAAAAATTGCCGGTAAACGGCTGGGGCCCGCTGAAATGGAATCCGTTCTGGTTGATCATCCGCTGGTTGCAGAAGCTGCCACGATCGGCGTTCCTGATCCGGAAAAAGGAGAATGCGCCGTTTGTTTTGTCGTTTTGAAAGACAAGGCACCTGAGGGATTGGCGGAAGAGCTGTCAGAATTTGTAGCCAGACGCATGGGAAAAGCCCTGAAACCGAAACGGGTGTGGATTATTGATGAACTCCCCAAGACACGCAATGGGAAAATATTGCGGCGGGTTATTCGTTCTGCCTACCTGGGAGAGGAGACAGGCGACCTTTCATCTCTGGAAAACAGGAAGGCTGTTGAAGGAATCCAGTCTCTGGTGAGAAATGTAAAGTAACATAAATTTGATAAAAATAGATGATTGGAGTATGGGATAATTCTGATCTGCACCGGAATGAACTGCTGCCTGGTTCATTCTGTTTTTTTTGTTGTTCGTAAAAATAATTGTTTTTGATATAGTCTTGTCATTCAGGCATGTTACAATGAAAAATGAACCACTTATAAGTGGACCAAAAAATGAAGAAGTTATGCGAATGAATACATAGGGAGAGGTGTCGGTATTGCATGTTCCGGGGAACAGATTTGGAAAGACGTGTGCTTCTGGCGCAGGAAACACACTCTCCAGACAAACGAAACGATCTGCTTAAGGAACTGGAACCAGATGTGCGCAGAATCGCTTCAAACGTTTGCAGGAGGGAGATAACCAAACAAGATGATGAGTATATGATTGCTTATAAAGCTTTGGACGAAGCAATAAGCGGGTATTGTTCAGGTTTTCAGGCGACATTTATGTCGTTTGCCTACAAAGTGATCCATCGGCGATTAATAGATTATTTTCGACATGAACATAAACATCGCAAAATTGTGCCACTAATCAATGCGGAAACCAATGAGCAAGAAAGACTTAATGCGGAGGTAGCCGCCAAAGCGTTTGAAATACACAGGAATGAAGAATTAAAATATATGCGTCAGATGGAGATTGGCTTGTTGAGAACATCCCTGGCGAGGCATGGTATCACGTTTGAGGAACTGGTCAAAAAAAGTCCGAAGCATCGCGATACGCGCGAAAATTTGTACAGAGTTGCTGAAAAGATTGTATCTGATCAGGATTTGCTGCAGAGATTTCTCAAGCAAAAAAAATTGGACAAGAAGATTGCCTCAACATTGGGGATGCATCGCCGCACTTTGAGCCGGCACAGAAAGTACCTCACTGCTCTTGTTATTGTATTGACTGAAGATTTAACCCTTATACGAAGCCATTTGGGTCTTAAAGGGTGAGAAGGGGGGCGAGTTAATTGCGGAAAGGAGTTATCATGGAGGTTCAGCCGCGTCATTGGATTGTTTTGACATCCGATGGCGAGTTTGTCCGCGTCCCGCGGAGGAACATGGCACTGGAAGCGGGAGAAGAAGTGGATTTGCATGTTTCGGCCTTTTCTTCCTCCATCAGAAAATCCTGGATAGCCGCAGTCAGTGCAGGGGTGGCGGCAATGATAGGAATGTTTTTTGTTTTACCCCAGATGTCACCTTCTGAACATGGTGATACACAAGGGTTTGTTTATCTGGATGTGAATCCGAGTATTGCCATTAATCTGGATGATAAAGAAAATATTATAGAAGTGAAGCCCTTAAACAAATCTGCCTTGAAATTATTGCGTAATAAAACATACCGGAACAAACAGGTTGATGACTTTGTTGAGCAGTTTTTGGATGAAGCAAAGCACAATGGTTACCTGCATCCGAAAGATCAAGTGGTTTTGTCAGGGTATGTCGATGACAGGACCAGTGTAAAAGCATTGCATAAAATAGAAGAATTGATCGACGAAGAGAGTGAGGAAGAAAAACTTGACCTCAATGTTCATACGCTGAAACTGCCCGGGGAAGTCAAGGAAAAAGCTGATCAGACAGGATTATCACCGGCAAAGTATGCTGTATGGAGAATAGCCAACAAGGAAGGCAAAATACTTGACGTGAAAGAAATAGAAGAGATGCCGATTACCAAGTTGGCCCAGGATATCAAGCCGGTTTCGGACTTCCTGAATAAACCTCCCTCTGACGAAGAATGGAAAAAAATTATTGAAGAGGATGAACAACTGACAGATAAAGAAAAAGCCCCCGCACAGGAACCGGATAATGATGGTGCGACGAATTCCACCCAAGATCCAGCTTCAGAAGAGAGCAACAAGCAACAAAAAGAAGAATCAGGCACGAAGGAAAAACCGGATGGAACCGGTTCGTCGACTCCCTCCTCTGATCAGGGAAGCGACAAAGAGGCGGGTTCCACCCAGGATTCAAATAATACCAAAAAATCCAACTCATCAGCGGTTGAGTGAACAAAAGTCAACATGTTTTTTGTTGCAAGCTGACACCTCCCATCCAGCTTACAACAGAGACGAGAGGGGCTTGTTCAATGAAAGGGACTGGGATCGTAAGAAAAGTAGATCATTTGGGACGGATCGTTTTGCCAAAGGGATTGAGGGATTTGCTGGATATTCAGCCAAGCGACGGGGTAGAAGTATTTGTAGACGATCAGTATATTGTACTGAAAAAGTATGCGCCCAGTTGCATTTTTTGCGGCAGTATGGACGAAGTGGTCTACTATCGTGGGAAAACGGTTTGCAAGGAATGTGTGGAGGAAATCGCAAAAGAAATCATGAATGGAAACGCCTGAAGAGGCGTTTCTTTTTTGTATCTTTACCCAAACAACGTTTTACCGTGTGGAACTGACAAACGTTTGCTGGTTTGGTAAAATAAAAATGTATAAATCAAAAAGAAATTTTTATCCCGATGTAATCGCTTTCGCAAGGAGGAGACTTTGTTGAATCAACAGTTGCTGATTGTTGAAAAAGCGGATCATGTTGCCAAAATTCGTCTGAATCGTCCCAAAAAATTGAATGCATTAAATACAACGATTATTAGAAATCTAGCTGAAACGCTGGAAGAGTTGGATCAGGACAGCCAAATTCGTGTCATTGTGTTAACAGGTAATGAAAAAGCTTTTGCAGCAGGTGCAGATATTAATGAACTGGCAGGAACCAACCCCGTCCAATTTGTGATGAAACAGTTTTTCCGGGATTGGGAACGGATTCGAAAAATCTCCAAGCCTCTGATTGCAGCTGTTAACGGATATGCTCTGGGGGGAGGAAATGAGCTGGCCATGTGCTGTGATATGATTATAGCTTCAGAAACAGCCAAATTTGGACAGCCGGAAATCCTGCTTGGCGTGATTCCCGGAGCGGGAGGGACCCAGCGTCTTACCAAAGCCGTTGGACGGGGCAAAGCCATGGAAATGGTCTTGACCGGGAAAACCATTTCTGCAAAAGAAGCATTGCAGTGGGGACTGATTAATCGCGTTGTATCGTCGGATGAGGTGGAAAATGAAGCGCTCAGGCTTGCGTATGATATCGCAGCAAAGCCTCCTGTTGCCGTCCGACTGGCAAAACAGGCTATCAACAAGGCGCAGGAACTTCCATTGGATCATGGGCTTTCTTTTGAGCAAAATGCTTTTTATTTGCTGTTTTCCTCAGAGGATCAGCAAGAGGGGATGCAGGCATTTCTGGAAAAGAGAAAACCCCGGTTTCGCGGGAAATAAATTATCGGGAGGCACAAAAATGAGTGAACCGACAGTTAAACTCACAATAGAGGGAAATGTCGCAATTATCCGATTAAACCGCCCGCAAGTCTATAATGCGATAAATGATCAGATGAGCCGGGAGTTGATTGAGGTATTGAAAGAGACTGGTGAAAATCAGGAAGTAAGGGCGGTGGTTTTGACAGGGGAAGGAAAAGCGTTTTGCTCGGGGCAGGATTTGGGAGACCGCACGGTTGTGCAGAAACAGGAAAAACCGTTGTCATTGGGGGAAAGTGTGCGGACACGCTATAACCCGATGGTTCTGGCGATTACAGGGATGAAAAAACCTGTTGTTGCAGCCGTTAATGGTGTGGCTGCAGGAGCTGGATGCAGTTTGGCCCTGGCCTGCGATTTCCGGTTCATTACTCCCAAAACCCGTTTTATAGAGGCATTTGCCCGGATTGGTCTGTCACTGGACAGCGGCTCCAGCTATTTCCTCCCCCGCCTTGTCGGGTTGGAAAAAGCGTTGGAAATAGCCATGACGGGCCGGGAAGTCAATGCGGAAGAAGCATTGCAAATTGGTCTGGCCAGTCGGATGGTTGAATCGGACAAGCTGCAGGAGGAAGCCTTTGCCTTTGCACGGAATCTGGCAAAAGGACCTACGATCGGGCTTGGCCTGATCAAACAGACCATTTATCAGGCAATGGAATGTACGCTTTCAGAAGCACTTGAAAATGAGGCGATCGCCCAGGAAACAGCCGGCAAAACCCGGGATTTCCGGGAAGGCGTGCAAGCCTTTATAGAAAAAAGAAAACCGGACTTTGAGGGAAAATAATCTCACTCTGACGCTGTCTGGCATAAGATGAGTTGAGGTGATTTTCAGGCTTGTCAGTCAACGCCGATGTAGTGGAGAGGACGATGGGAAGCATGAAAATCGATCAGAAGAAAAGGTCTGATGATCAGAAAAATGCCAAAATGCGAGATGTCTTTCAATTGATGGATGATTATGGGCATGAACAGGTTATCTTCTGCCGTAATCGACAAACCGGCCTGAAAGCGATCATTGCCATCCATGATACGACCATGGGGCCGGCTCTGGGAGGCTGCCGGATGCTTCCCTATTCTTCGACTGATGAAGCTTTGGAAGATGCCCTGCGGCTTTCACGAGGCATGACATACAAAAATACGCTGGCCGATACGGATTTCGGTGGAGGCAAAATGGTTGTCATCGGAGATCCCCAAAAAGACAAATCACCGGAATTGTTTCGGGCCATTGGCCGGTTTGTGGGCGGTTTAAACGGCCGCTTTTATACGGGAACCGATATGGGCACCAAACCGGAGGACTTTATTCATGCTGCCCGGGAGGCTAATTCTTTTGTCGGCTTGCCCAGATCTCACGGAGGGAGCGGAGATACATCCATTCCGACGGCTTTTGGCGTATTGCAGGGGATGCGGGCAACCGCCCGTTTTTTGTGGGATACCGATCAGCTTGCCGGCCGTACGGTGGCAATCCAGGGAGTCGGCAAAGTGGGTGAACGGTTGCTGGGCCTGTTGATTGAAGAAGGTGCTTTTTGCATCATTGCTGATCTCGACAGAGAGCGTTGCCGGAAGCTCAACAGGAAATATGGCAGCCAGGTGCAGGTGGCTGATGTCAATACGATCCACGAGGAAAGCTGCGATATTTTTTCGCCATGTGCCCGCGGCGGCGTGATCAATGATGAAACGGCAGGTGTGCTGAATTGCCTGGCGGTTGTCGGTTCGGCCAACAATCAGCTGGCAGATGACCGGCATGGCTGGATGTTGCATGAAAGAGGAATTCTGTATGCCCCCGATTATCTGGTGAATGCAGGGGGGGCTATTCAGGTAGCCGATGAGTTGGAAGGATATCACGAAGAAAGGGTTTTTGCCAAAACCAGAGCGATTTATGACATGGTTCTGGAAATTTACAGGCGGGCAAAAAGCGAGAATATTCCAACTTGCCAGGCGGCAGACAGACTGGTAATTGAGCGGCTGCAAAAGGTGGCCGACCTTCGTCGTATTCTGTTGGGGGATGAGCAATACAGGCCGGGGAGGCGGTGAAACCGTGATCAAACAGTTGGAAAAAGACTGTATTCGTCATCTTTCACCAGATGGCACCCTGACGGAAACAGGAAAAGAGATATGGAACCGCTTGGAAAAAGACAGAAAAAAAAGCTTTTATCAATGGATGACCTTCATTCGCCATTTTGACCGGCGGATGATTTTGTTGCAGCGACAAGGGAGAATCGGGACTTACGCACCGCTGGAGGGGCAGGAAGCGGCACAGGTTGGCAGTACGTTGGCTCTTCAGCCGAATGACTGGATATTCCCCAGTTATCGCGAGAATGGAGTTTCCATGATAGCTGGAATGCCAGTATCGCAAATTTTGCTGTATTGGATGGGAAGGGTTGAAGGATGCAAGACACCGGAGGGAGTGAGGATATTCCCTCCCTCCGTTCCCATTGCCACCCAGATTCCGCATGCAGTTGGCGCGGCCTGGGGATTCAAATTGAAAAAAGAGGATGGCGTTGCTGTTGCTTACTTTGGAGATGGGGCCACTTCTGAAGGAGACTTTCATGAAGCTTGCAATTTTGCTGGTGTTTTTCAGGTTCCGGTTATTTTTTTCTGCCAGAATAATGGATATGCCATCAGCGTTCCTTTTTCGCGCCAGTCTGCTTCAAAAACCGTGGCCCAAAAGGCAAAAGCTTATGACTTTCCCGGGATTCGGGTCGATGGAAATGATGTCCTGGCTGTTTATGATGTGATGCAGCAAGCCGTCAGGCGGGCCCGTGCCGGAAAAGGACCTGTCCTGATCGAGGCTGTAACCTATCGGAATGGTTCTCATACGACAGCGGATGATGCGTCCCGTTACCGCCCGCAAGCGGAGGAAGATGAATGGATCCGGAAGAAAGACCCGTTGTTGCGATATACCCGCCTTTTGCAGCAAGAAGGGCTGCTGGATGAAACGGACAGAACCGAATGGGAGCAAATATGCAAGGAAAAGATGGATCTGGCCATCTCCGAAGCGGAAAATACCGTGCCCGTTCCTCCGGAACATTTGTTTGCCCATGTATATGAAAGTTTGCCGCAAAGTGAACAAAGGCAGAGACAAGAACTGATGCAAAAGAGGGATCATCTATGAAGGAAATCACAATGGTGCAGGCCATTTGTGACGGCTTGCGGCTGGCTTTGCAATCAGATCCCCGTATTATTGTTCTGGGTGAGGATGTGGGAAAAAATGGCGGTGTTTTTCGGGCGACGGACGGACTGTGGGAAGAGTTCGGCGATGAACGGGTAATTGATACACCGCTTGCCGAATCCGGAATCATCGGGACATCGATCGGGTTGGCTGTCAATGGATTCCGTCCAGTTGCCGAAATACAATTTATGGGTTTTGTTTACCCGGCCATGGAGCAGATCGTTTCGCATGTTGCCCGTTTGCGAACGCGAACCCAGGGAGCTTTTCCGGCCTCTTTGGTTATCCGTATTCCATACGGCGGAGGTATTCGGGCGCCCGAATTGCACTCAGATGCGACAGAAAGCCTGTTTGTTCATATTCCCGGCCTGAAAGTGGTTACCCCGTCTACTCCCAGGGAAGCCAAAGGGTTGCTTCTGGCTGCCATTTCGGATCCCGATCCGGTTCTGTTTCTGGAGCCGATGCAGCTTTATCGTTCCAGAAAAGAGGAAGTTCCCGAAGAATGGTTTGAAGTTCCGATTGGCCAGGCCAGAAAGGTGTTGGAAGGGGATGACGTTACCCTGATTTCATGGGGTGCCATGGTCCCTGTCGCTGAAAAGGCGGCACAGGATTGGAAAAAAAAGGGCGTTTCCTGTGAGTTGCTGGATTTGCGTTCCCTGTCGCCCCTGGATGAAGAAACGGTTATTGCCTCGGCCAAAAAGACCGGGCGAGTGGTCATTGTTCACGAAGCCCCCAGGACATTGGGATTGGGAGCAGAATTGACAGCACTGATTAATGAACAGGCTTTCCTGTACCTGGAAGCACCGGTTATGCGGGTGACCGGCTATGATGCGCCTGTACCCATGTTTGCCCTGGAAAATGATTACCGCCCCAGTCTGGAGCGGGTTTCTGAGTCCATTCAGCGGGTTGTTTCTTTTTAAGGAGGGAAAAACGGGATGGCTCTTGCTTTTCGTTTGCCCGATGTTGGAGAAGGTGTTCATGAGGCGGAAGTTGTCCGCTGGCTCGTCAGGGAAGGAGATCAGGTGGAAGAGAATCAGCCGGTGCTGGAGGTGCAAACAGACAAGGCAGTGGTTGAATTGCCTGCCCCGGCAGGCGGAACAGTAACAAGGCTCACCGTCAAGGCGGGCGAAACCGTACAGGTAGGGGAAGTCCTGTATGAGATCGTACAGGATTCCGAAAAGCATCCGTTATCATTTCGTCAGGCATCTGGAAGGCGTGTTCTGGCAACGCCTTCTACCCGGCGTCTGGCACGGGAACACGGAGTGGATCTCTCCTTGATAGCGGGTACCGGTGCGCATGGTCGCGTTACCAAAGAGGATGTGTTGCGTTTTGTTGAAAAAAAACAGGGATTGAAAGAAAACAAATCCATGGAAACGATGGGGGAAAAAGGTGTAACCGAGCATGATTTAACCCCCATCCGGCGTGTGATCGCAGACCGTCTCCATGATTCTGTTACCAGAAAACCGCATGCGACCCACTTTGACGAATTGGAAGCAGACGGACTCGTCCAATGGTATCGACATCAGAAAAATCTGTCTGACGCAAATGAAAAATGGCCAAAATTGACGGTTACGGCCATTCTGGCAAAACTGGTTGCTGTCACGCTGAAACATCATCCCTCGTTTAATGCCCATTTTGATGAGGAGAAATATACCATCCGACAATTCGCCTCTGTTTCATTGGGGATTGCTACAGACACTGCCAGAGGATTGCTGGTTCCGGTAATCCATAATGTCGAGCAAAAAAATGTGAACCAGCTTGCCACAGAAATCCGTTTTTTGACAAGACTTGCAAGAGAAGGCAAATTGACACCTGATCAGATGAAAGGCAGTACATTTACGATCAGTAATGCGGGGGCGCTGGGCGGAAAATGGGCAGTTCCTATTATCCATCCGCCGGAAGTGGCGATTTTGGCCTTGCACCCCTTTGAGGAAAGGCCAATTGTTCAGGACGGCAGGATTACAGTTGGTTGGCGAATGAATGTTTCCCTCAGTTTTGATCACCGTGTTCTGGATGGAGCGGATGCTATTCGCTTTACCCGGACATTGGGGGAGTATACGAAAGACCCCGGCCGGCTGTTGCGCGAATTGACCTAATCCCTTTTGCCGGACAGAGGAATATTACGGTTTGTCAAAAAGAGCAGGCTGGTAAAGGCCTGCTTTTTTGCTTGTCCTGATCAATTTCCGGTCACCGCAGGTTATGCTGAAATCTGGCGGTGTATCCAGGCCCAACAAACAGGTGCCGGGGATAAAAGTGTCATGATGACATGATCAGAGAACCTTTTTTTGTATAAAATCTTCTTCTTCCATTTAAACTAACACAGACAATGAAGAAGGAGTGTTCTTGATGGATCAAGTAATATTGGCCCGCATATTTTTTGGGACTTCTCTGGTCTTTCACATTATTTTTGCCACCCTGGGGATCGGTCTGTCGGCCATGGTTTTTATTAGTGAATGGATCTACTA
>JBAVDL010000295.1:0-3981 GCA_049587175.1 Thermoactinomyces sp. | reverse complement strand
GAATAAGCTCGTAGGTTAGAATAGACGATGAATATTAAAAATTTAACAAATATTTTATATTGTTTAATTGTAGGGAGTTCATGCCTTTTCTCTGAATATAATTAAGGTGGTGTTGTTATGAAAAAATTAATCTCCTTTTTTTGTGCATTTGTATTTGCTCTGTTGCCCGTCGGACCTTTGGCTGATGTATATGCCGCCACTCCAGGCGAGCATCTTACAGGGACAGATCCCGTTTCTACAGGCTGTTCCAAGGATACGAAAACGGTTAAAAGTGTATATATCAGAGAAAGTCAAGATGGAACAATTTTAGCATTATTGGAATTAAGATAAAGCCCTTCCTGTCGAACCGCATGGGGAAGAATTACGAAAAAGCATCCTGCTGTAACTAAAATGCGTGTTCAAGTGCGTCGTTTATGGCCTGACTGGGATTCTCCCTTTACAACTACCACTGGAAATTCAACCTATTCTCAACAGGTAAATGATGCAGGATATTTAGCTAATGCGTATGGTGAAGCTCACGCGTATGGATATAAATATGGATTACCTACTGATCTTTATTAAAAGTGAAGAAGGCTACCACGCAAGGTAGCCTTTGTTCGTTTTAAGGACTATCAATCCCCTTATAGCCCCAACTTTTCATTTTTGGCTATATCCAGCAGGCTATTGTTGGCCTGCCTTTTTTCTTTTTCTCTCATTGATTCTCCGGGTAATGGCCGGATTTCCATAGGCTTTCAGTACCGTGTCGTAAGGGATGAGCCAGGTATTTTGGCTTTGGCGAACCTCGTCTTTCCAGTCGGTTTCGCATCGCTTGCGAATCGTTCCCGGTTCCAGGCCCCATTTCTCCTCAGCTTCTTCAGCAGTCAGGATACCGTAGATGGGATTCATTTTCTCAGCGGGAATCATTTTGATTTTCCCTTCGGCTTTTTGCTGGACCAGGAAATAGAGTTCCCCCAGTTTCAATTCATCCAGTCGTTTGAGATCAACGCGGGGGATTTGGTCAAGGGTGGGCGCTTCCCAGATGCCTACGCCATACGGGTCAATCCCGTTCCATCGAAGTGCCCGAAAGACTTGCTTATCCGTTAATTCTTCTTCGGAACCGACGAGATAGTGAATAGGGTGGGAATCAAAGACATAAACGACATAGACGTGATGGCTATTCAATTCTTTTTGAAAGTCTTTTTTCACTTGTTCAGGCTGCAAGAGGGCTTCGATCGGTTTGGCTTTCCTTTCCAGAATTTCATCGATACGCAGGAATTGTTTTTTTCCGTCTTCTGACCATAAATCATAAACGCCTTCGCCAATAAAACAAATGGAGATTTCGTCTTGTATCCCTTCTTCTTTTGCATGTTGAATCAGTTCTTCTTCGCGAATAACACTAACCAGATGGAAGTGAGATTGTTTGATTCCGGTTTCCTTCAGAATGTCGATATACGTGGTTGCATCAAAGTATTGTTCCATGAGGCATCCTCCTTTGTATCCACCTTTGATTATCACACAAAATTTCACGAGCGATGACATTTCTTCACAGATTCATCCGGTTATGGAGAAATCGGAGAAAAAAGCGATAAAAAAGGGGAGAATGTGCGCTGATTTAAGCCCTCTGTTTTTTCTTCCGAATAGGATAAGGTCTCCCTGCTTTTTAAATATTGGAGTTTATTTTATAAAGTAAAAGAATAGAGGAATAAAAAAAGAAGCCGTCAAAGCGGCTTCATTGAATCAAATCGAATCTCTTCAGTGAGTTCCAGGAAACCATACCGCTCTTTTTCCTTAGTAATGCGATAGTATCCTGATCGATTGGTTTCGGAGAAAAAAATCTTCCCCAAAATGGAGGTATAATAATTTCCTCTGTCTGATACCCAAAAGCTACCGTGTTGGTTCAGGCAAGAGGGAAGATAAAAGATCATATAAAATATCATCTTTTATTGGATATAAAACTTCATACGATCGATCATCTTTCATCTCATCTTTTATCGGATACAAAAAAGGCCATCCTGCTTCTCAGGATCGCCCTTCTTATCCAAACACCCTGGATACCGCTTCCTCCAATTCTTTTTCGGTCGGCTTGGCGTATCTTCGCGTGACGTTGATATCTGCATGTCCCATCAGTTCCGCCACAGAAGCAATGTCCACGCCGCCTGCCACCAGTTCCCGGCCGTAAGTATGCCGGAGCATATGGGGATGGATGTTGTAATGTTTCTTGAGCATGTCCTGTACGCTTCGCTCGCTGATTCGTTTTTTGTAGTTGGAGAGAAAGAGTGGCGGCAAATCTAACGTTCCCTTTTCCTCCCGTTCTTTTAAGTATCGTTTCAAGTGGAAACGGGCTTCAATGGGCAGCGGTACTTTTCTCGATACGTTTCCTTTCCCTTCCCGGACCAGGACGCTTCCCGACCGTTCCCCCATCCGGACATCTTCCTGATTCAAGGCGACCAGTTCGGAGACCCGAAGCCCGGTATAGAGAAGCAGATACACGATGGCTACGTTTCGAAGGTTTCCGTCTCGCTCCACTTCCCGTAAGACCCGGTTTCGCTCTTTTTTGTCCAGTGACTTCGGAGCGATGTGCTGAACCTTACGCACCTCGGGCCGCCGAATCCCTTCCATGAGCATTCCTTTGCCCTGAAACCGTAAGAAAGAAGACAGGCAGGAGAAATGATTCTGAATCGTGGTCGGTTTTCGTCCTTTCTCTTCCAGATGATGGAGATAAAGAATGAGATCGCGGCGGGTAACCTCTTTAATATCTCCTTCATTTTCGATCAGATATTTTTCAAAACAATGCAGGATATTCCGGTAGGTGTTAATGGTTTTCGGACTGGCTCCTTCCTGCTCCAGATGACGAGAAAAAGCATCCGTGATTTTTGCGCAACTTTTTTTCATGCTTAGCACCCCCTGTTTCCTTGGTTCTTCCGTTGTCGATTTTCGAGATTGTTGCACAAAATGTAATTTTTACGCAACTTTCCCCTGAAAGAAAAAGAAGCAAAATTTTGCTTCTGGGTAACTTCATCCTAGCACAGATTGAGAAAAGAAAAAAGAGAATTCCTTTCCTTACGAAATTTAGCAAAGGAAAATCGGATTACTTTTTCAATTTAAAAGATATACACTATATTTAAAACAATTCGTTATTTTATTAGGAGGGTTTTTATGGAACATGGAAGAGTGCAAGGAGATCGTCCTGAAAAAAAGAAGAAAAGCGATAAAGCCTTTTATTTTGCGATTGACGAAAATGGCCAGAAAGTATCCATTGAAAAGGCCTTGGAGATTAGAGACAAAAACCGCTTGCTAAACCGTCGTGTCGTTTTCTATTGCCCTGCTTGTTATAAACGGAATCGAAAGGTAAGGGGAATTCCTAATAAATATAAGCCTCCCCGTCGACCCCGCTTTGATCGAGACCCAAGAGACCAGCATTTAGACAACTGCCCTTATCAAAATCCCATAAAATATCTGATCCATGTCACACAAAAGCTGAATATCAAATTGGATCAGAAAAATAAAGCCATTCAGCTTTCACTGATGGATTATGACGGAAGAGGCTTTTATAATCTTTCTTTCCGCGAACGGTATTCTACTTGTGCAAGAGAGGATCATTTGGAGTTTATGAAACTTATCAAGCACTTGCTCCAGGATTATGATATCGGCTATTTCCATGAGGACTACAAATCATTTTCCGTCAAAGCCGGCGGGAAAAAACCTGAAAAACTGAGTAAATTATTTCGTCAAATCGATGCTTTGAAAAAGTCCAAAGAACGATATCTTTACAAACTCAGTCTTGTTATCGGAACAGTAGAGAAAGTTGAGCATCTCTCTCCTCACTATAGAATTACATTAAAGCCGGCTGGCTCTTCCTCTGGCACATTCTTTATTTACCTGCATGATTTGTTTTATGATTACAAAGCGTTACAGTCATTAATAGGCTATGATCTTGCTTGCTTTGGATACATATCCGAAACAAACGATTCCTACTGGATTGAAGTTCTTTCGTTTCATCAT
>JBAVDL010000294.1:0-8423 GCA_049587175.1 Thermoactinomyces sp. | reverse complement strand
GGGTGGACTTTGGTGTGGAAAAGATCCGAATGAAATTGCTACTCCCAAAGCGATCGGGACAGACGATTTTTTTGAATTTTATCAAATGCGGATTGAAGATTTGTTGAAATATCGTCCCAATATTGGCCATCATATTTTGGCGGACCTGGAGAAAGAAAATATCCTGAAAGCGGTTCTTACCCAAAATATTGACGGTTTTCACCAACAGGCAGGGAATAAAAAAGTGGTTGAGATCCACGGACATATGCGTCATCTGGTCTGTTCCCGCTGCGGCAAAGAGTACCCGGCTGTTTCTTATCGCGAAGGGATTTATTATTGCACGGATGAAACGTGCAAGGCTCCTCTGCGTCCGCCTATTGTTCTGTTTGGAGAACCTCTGGATTCAAGTGCCTGGCATTCAGCGATCCAGGAAGTGGAACGGGCAGATACCGTTATTGTATTGGGGACTTCGCTGCAAGTTTATCCTTTTGCCGGACTGGTGGAAATTGCCCATGAAACAGGGGCAAAAGTGATCATTATCAACAAAACGTCTACTCCCCTGGATTATTTGGCTGAGGTTACGATTCATGAGAGTATCGGGAAAGTGCTCAGTGAAATGGCAAAAGCTGTTTTGGGAAAAGAACGGTTAGAGCGCCTGAAAGAAAAGACAGGTGTTGCTCGTCAGGAATAGGAACGGTTGTACAGATTGCATAAATGGATTTGCCGGTTGCCGGATGAAGAATAGTGGCAGATTTGGAAACTGGCCTCTTATGGCGCGTTCATGGGATTTGGTTACAAAGCGGCGCGGGGACTGCGCCGGACCGGTTTGCTCCCTGTTTACAAATCGTTATTCGGGTTCAGAGCAAAAGCAATCCATCAATATCCAGGATCTCAATTTGTTTATGTGCCTTTTGCCGAATATAGCCCTTCCTTTCCAGATCAGCCAACTTGCGGCTCAAGGTTTCAGGCGTGGTTCCCAAATAGGAGGCCAGGTCTTTTTTGCTCATGGGCAGGACAAACTGATTTTGCCCTTTGTTTTCCATACATTCTGCCAAAAAAAGGGCAAGCCGGGTTTCCACTTTCTCTGTAACAAACCGGGAAAACTGTTTTTCCGATTGTTCCAGTCTGTTGGCAAACTCGGCAAGAAGTTTCAGGGAAATGGAAGGATACTTTAAAAGAAAGCTTTGCAAATCCGAGCGCTTGATCAGGCAAACTCTGGTTTTTTCCATGGCTTCGGCAAAACTTTCGTGTACTGTTTCTTTGAATAACGCCAGTTCACCTGTAAAGTCTCCCGGTTTTAGCAGACGCACCAGTTGCTCTTTGCCGGACTCGGACAATCGGTAAATTTTAATTTTCCCCTTGTTTACAATATAAAGCGAATCTGACTGCTGACCGGCACGATAAATTATCTCTCCCTTGGAAAATGAAATGGATCGCACCGTCTTCATAATCTCATTCATTTGCTCTTTTTCCAAATGATTGAATATGGGAACAACCGAGATACATGATACCGGTTGTGAGCCGATGAAGCAGTCATGCGGGTGACTGTGCAAAGCAGTTTCCTTGTTGCCCATTTTGTCTCTCCTTTATTCTGATGGAGCATGATGCACTTGCCAGTTGTTTTTTCGGTGGCTTTTATGATTGAACCGGATTAATCTCATGGCATTCAAAATGACAAGCAATATGCTTGCTTCATGGATAAACATTCCCGATGCCAAATGAACTGATCCGGCCAGAACGCCGATTAATAAAACTGCGACGATGGATACAGCAAAAAAGGTATTTTGTTTCATATTGCGCACGGTTGCTTGTGCCAGCGAGTAAGCATGGGATAATTGTGCCAGTTTGTCTCCCATCAGGACCACATCCGCTGTTTCCATGGAAATATCCGTTCCGCTTTGGCCCATTGCCACGCCGAGATCCGCGGTGGCGATTGCAGGGGCGTCGTTGATTCCATCTCCTGCCATTGCTACAACATTTCCTTCTTCTTTTAATTTATTTATATACTGTACTTTATCTTCCGGCAACATTTCAGCCCTGTAACCATCCAGGCCCAGTCTGTTTGCTGCCAATGCAGCTGTATATTTGTTATCTCCCGTCAGCATTATGATTTTCCTGATCCCGTTCTTTCTCAGCTCCGGCAAAACCCTCACCGCATCTTCACGAATTTGGTCGGCGATGGAGATCACTCCGGCGACCCGGCCATCAACAGCTGCAAAGATTGCACTGTTTCCGGCTTTTTCCTCGCTGATGGCGTATTGGGTAATTTCTTCTGTCATGGAGATCTGTTCCGCCTCCAGGAATTTCCGATTTCCAATTACCAGCCTGTGACCGGAAATATTTGCCAGGATGCCTTGCCCTTTGATGATTTCTCCCTTTTCCGGTTTGTTGCTCAAGTCCAGTTTTCTTCTTTTTGCTTCTCTTGCAATGGCTTGTCCCAGATGATGTTCGGAGATGGTTTCAGCCTGGGCAACAAGTCTTAACAGTTCCGTTGCATCAAACCGGTTGAATGTTTTTATGGCTGTTACTTCCGGTTTTCCTTTGGTCAGCGTTCCGGTTTTGTCAAAGACCAGTGTATCAACCTGGGCAAGTCGATCCATTACTTCCCCGCCTTTGATCAGAATGCCGTTTTTGGCGCCGTTGCCTATACCGGCCACATTGGATATCGGTGCTCCGATTACCAACGCCCCCGGGCAGGCTATAACCAGGAAGGTGATCGCCAAATGAAGATTTCTTGTTATCAGATATACGAAAATCGACAGCAGGACAACAGCCGGAGTATAGATCCGGGAAAATTGATCAAAGAATTTTTCCGTCTTTGATTTTGTTTCTTGTGCTTCCTCAACCAGTTCAATAATCCTGGCAAAGGTGGTTTCATCCCCGACCCGTTCTGCTTCCATTTCAATATAGCCGCTGTCAGCAACCGTCCCACTGAAGACCGGATCATTTACCTTTTTCCATACCGGAACCGGTTCGCCGGTAACTGCTGCTTCATTTAACAAGGCCTGGCCGGATACAACTCGTCCGTCAACCGGAACTTTTCCGCCCGAACGGATAATAACCCGGTCCCCCTTCATAACGTCACCGGCAGCAATCGTTACCTGCTTTCCATTGCGGAGAACCACCGCTTCCTGCGGAGCCAGATCCATTAATTCTTTCAGGGAGGAACGTGTCTTTTCCAGGGTACGTGCTTCCAGGGCAGCTCCAAACAGGAACAGGAAGGTAACTGCGGCTGACTCCATATATTCCTCAATTGCCAGAGCCCCGATTACTGCGATGGTCACCAGCAGTTCAATGCTGAAAACTCTCATTCGAATTGCCTGCAAAGCTTTAATCAGAACAGGCAGGCCGGCAATGAATGTTGCGGTTACCAGAGCAAGATTCCTGATCCTGTTGATTTCAAACAGGTTCAATATAAAGGCGATGATAATCAGGATTCCGGCTGCCAACGTGATTATATTTCTGTATTTATGAATCATTCCGGCCATGTTGTTTTTCTCCTTTGCGACCTTGGTTGAATATCTGCCCGGTAAAACGTTTTTTATGATTGGGATACTTTCACGGATTTTACCGGGTAACCCAGTTTGGTAACAGTTTTTTTCAATTCCGCTGCCGAAATGGCAGAGTCGTCAAATTCCGCCCTGACCTTGCTGGTGTGAAAATATACTTTGGCGGAACAGACGCCCGCTGTTTTCATCAGGGCCGTTTCGATTTTTTGCATACAAGACGGGCAGGTTAACGATTCCAGTTGAAAGACCGCTTTTGCCATAATCGGGAACCTCCTTTCTCTTTATATCTAAATCCTAGTTCATCCGGGTCCGAAATAAATTGATCAGGATCAAGTTCTGCCTCCTTGTGCGCTTGCAACACCTGATGATTGCAAGAGGCTTGCGGCTTTAATGAAAGATTTGCCGCATTCTGTTTAAGGAAACAAGATATAAAAAAATCATCCCCAGTTCCAGGACTGGGGATGATTTTTAAATTACAAACGGTTTACGTATTGGGGGGTTCCCCGGTAGCACGAATGTTTACCGGCATTTCGTCATCACCTCCTTCAAAGGTTTTCATATAGGAGTGAAGAAAGTCGAGTACAAACGTGTGCGCATGGGGATCACCCAGTTTGTTAAGGCGGGTGCCGATGATTAAATTGAGTTTGTTGCGCAAGTCCGTAAATCCGTGTTTTTTGGCGATCTCCAGAGCACTTTTCATGGTCTGGAAAGCCTGATCGTTCCGGTTCTGCTGGAAATAACAATTGCCAAGCAGAATCAGGGCTTCACACTCGCGATAGGCATTATTGGAGTTTTTGCTGAATTTGATTGCTTCCAAAGCCAGTTGATGGGCTTTGTCGCTTTGCTTCCGTTTTTCATGCAAAACTCCCAATTGTATGTATACATAAGCCAGCAGTGCCTGGCTGCTTACTTTCTTTTGCAGCTTGAGGGCTGTATCCAGGCAGATGAAAGCGAAATCCAGCTGGTCATTTTCCATATAGATGCTGCCCAGAGTAACCCAAAGCTCAAACAGACGGTCTGTCATTTTGTCGATCCGGGCCAGTTCGATTCCTTTGAGTGCGTATTTGATCGCCTGGGAGTGCATTTTTGTTTTGGCCAGGATGGAGGAGCGAATATCATACATATTGAGGCTGGCCTCTTTGCTGATATAACGGGTCGCAGCCTTGCAGGTATGGGCATTTTCCAACTGATGCAATGTATTTTGCGCATCCTCGAGACGGTTTAATTTTTCCAGGTAAATGGCTTTGCTCACAAGAATGATCTCTTTGCAATATTTTCTTTTTCCATCTTCCAGAAAGCATTCCAGTGCCTGCTGCGCGTATCTCAGTGCCTGAACAAAATGGTTCTGGGCATATTCAATAAAACTCAGTTCACTGTAACTGGCCGCTTTCAGGTTGGTAGTCGCCATATTCGGAAATTTTTGCTCGATCAGGTAAATAACATCGAAGAAATGCCTGTGCGCTTTTTTCCATTTCCGTTTTCCGATATAACTTTTGCCTTTCAGGTAGTGAACGGAAACGGAAAGCGGGTGATCCTCCGGAATTCCCAATTCCCGGAGCTGTTCCAGGCCAAGGTCAGGGCTGACAAGATCAATGATGTTTTCAATTGCGATCAGTTTCAGCTTCAACTCTTCATTTTTCTCCTTTTCATTTTTTCCCTCATTCCTGGTGTAAAAGTGAGACAGATCTTTCTCTATCCCAAGTTTCCTGAGAACATAGATCAATTTCTTTTCGCTTACCTGCCCTTTTCCGTTTTCAATGGTGCTTAATACAGGCTGCGTAAGAAACTCGTCAACCAGGTCTTTTTGGCGGAGATTCTTTTCCTTTCTTTGTTGGCGAATAAACTTGCCCAATGCGACACGATCAACTCTGACATCACTCATCAGGTTCACCTCAAAATTTTTTTCTGGGTCATTTGCTGATTTTTTGGGGATTTTTTCATTTATTCAGTTTCACATACCAAATATTGAGAAATTTTATATAGATATTTGGGACTCGGTTGGAAATATAACAAATAAAGCGCAAAATATAAAGATTATTTTTAAATTTGCAACTATTTGCTCTAGATTATATACTATTTTCAAACAAAACATCAACCTGTCGTTTTTATTTTTTAGGATTGCAACCCGGGAACTGAAATATCAAAAAGGGAGGAAAACATCATGGTGAAAGTATGCATTGAAGGGGCAAAACCGGAGGTGGAAGCATTCTTGCAAGGTTTGCAAAAAAAGTATTTGTATTTGGTGAATGAGCGGACCGAGTGTGAGGAGGGAATCCGGATCTTCTTTGATGCCAAAAGAATTGAGCATCGATGGATTCACATTCAGACAGGAAACGGCCAAACGGTAAAGATTCCCTGTTGGGATCTGGAGGTTTCCAGAGAAAATGAAAAAAGCCGGTGGAGATTTCAATCATATGATATTTTTACATAAAAAACCGGAAGATTATCGATTATTGCATAAAAATTGCAAGTCTGGTTCTGCCACGAAGGCCGCACGGGAGTGACAGAACGGCTTTCGCATAAAAAGGAGCGATTCGTGTGCAAAAGCGGCTTCTGCAAATCCTTGATGGACAAGCTGAGATCAAGGAAAGACTGGATAAGGTGGATACC
The DNA here is from genome assembly GCA_049587175.1 of Thermoactinomyces sp. Classification (GTDB taxonomy): domain Bacteria; phylum Bacillota; class Bacilli; order Thermoactinomycetales; family Thermoactinomycetaceae; genus Thermoactinomyces. The sequence continues at coordinate 2,325 of JBAVDL010000294.1, read as the reverse complement.
CGTCTTGATCAAGTGGACAAAAGGCTGGACAAAGTGGATGTTCGACTGCATGAAGTGAATACAAGACTGAAAAAAGTAGATACTCAACTGGATCAAGTTGATTCCAGGCTGGTTCGAATTGAACAAAACCAGGTTGAAAAGGTAAAAATTTTACATCGAAAAGTAAGGCGGGCAGAACGGGTTTTCCGTTCCGAAGTACTGGAAGTTGTATAAAGTTCAAGAGCGTTTCCGGAAACAGAATTGGAATAAAAAAGCTGGATGGGAAGGCAGAACCCGTCAACAAACGGTTAATGCCTTTCCCTCCAGCCAATCCATAAAGCTATGAACGTAAAATATAGAGCCATCGTGTTCAAATTTTGATCCAGTAGTTGCTTCCGTCCGGAGTTCTGTCCATAAATCCGTATTCAATCAGATACCGTCTCAAGGTGACATAATCGGGATACACCTTTTTCAAGATGGCATTGACCTCTGCTTCCGTATACTTCCGGTTAGGCTCAAATTTCTTGGCCAAGTGGTTTAATATCGCAATTTTCCGTTTCTCTTTTTTGGGAAATTCGAAGAGCGGCCCATCCAGTCCCTCTTTGAAATAGGCGGCCAGGATTTCCCGGTTTTCCTGCTCGGTAATGGCATAGCGCTGGTCAAACCGGGTAACGGAGCGCGGAACATGGATAAACCTGGACGGAAGCCTGTTTTTTTCCTCCAACAACTCCATCAGGGCCAGAAAGATTTTGGCCTGTTTCATCTTCTCCCTCAGGGTAAACCGGTGATTCCTGATGGTTGAAGTGCTTCCGCCGTCCAGTTCTTTCACAATCTCCTTATCGCTGTAACCCAGATAAAAGTAATGCAACAGTTTCTTTTGCAAGTCGGTCAAACCCGTCCATTTTTTATCCATGTTTATTAAATACTCAAACATCGAGGAATGCCGGTCAACGATATGAAGCCGGGTAAACTTTTCAGCTTCATAATAAATATGGTCTTTTTCGTAGATCACGCCTTTTTGAAAACGTTCACCGCAAATCAGGCAAATATATTCTTCCTGTTTGTCGTCACAGATATATCCGCGCTTCAGTTCTTCCACAGAAGCGGTCCAAAACAGTTCCATCAAATCCTTCATACAAACGGTCTCCTTGATCGTTTAACTAATACATAAACATAATATTAAATTGTTTGGTTATATGCAATCTTTTTGGCCGAACCTTGATAAACATTTTTTGTCATGTTGGAAAATAAACAGATAAAAAATCTGGTTGTTGCAAGATCTGATTTGTTGAATGGCCAAAAGGGCTGGTTAGACATGGATGCATCCTGTTGTTGAATATCAGAAAATCTTTTGGAAAGGGAGACCAGTTTTCTGTATGATACCAGGGTTAAGAAGAGAGGGAGGAGCGGGATGTCGGTATGTCCGGATGATTTGGTACAGAATCAGGTTTGGACACAAGACTGAGGCTGTTTTTAATTTGGATGGACCGGATTTTTTACTTTCCTGCTTTGTAGGCCATGATCCGGCGGTACATCGTTTTGTCCTTCAGTTTGCGAAAATGGGTCAAAATCGGGAACAGATTTGCTTCAATGATCCATACATGGCCGTGCTTATCCAGTGCGATATCCAATCCGTAAATTCGATGACCCTTAAAAAAAGATTCCAGTCTTCTGGCGGTAAGTATGGCGACTTTGTCCACTTTGGATATTAAAGTTTTTGTAGAAGGCTTTTTGAGCGAGGACTTTTTAATGGCGATTTCCAAGGGCATAACCGTACCCTTGCTCCTGGAAATGTTTGATACGATGTAACCTTTGCCTGCAACTTTGGCAATTTTCCCGGTAACGGTCCATGAATTGGATGATTTTTTACGTTGTACAATGGCACGGATATCAAAAGGGCGACCGTGAATGGTTGGGCGAGGGATTCTGCGTTGAACGATATATCTGGATGGGGTTCGATACTTGGTGGATTTGATTTTTCTTATCAAGTACTGATAAGTATTTTCTTTTCCTTGGATGACAATCCTTTTGTTTTCAAAATGTATTTTATATTTGTTGTTTCCGAGTGACGAAACTTGAAAAATTCCTTTTCCACGGCTGCCTTTAATTGGTTTGATAAGGATATGCCGGTATTTCTCCAGAAGACTCCAAAAAGATGCTCGTTTCATGATTCTCGTTTCAGGGAGGTAAGGCAATAATCGTTTGGTTTTCATAAATTTGTATTTCAGCCATTTTTTTCGGGTGGCATGTTCATTTTTCATTAACTTCCCACCTTTTTTCAAGTTTTACAAATATCTCGAAGATAGCAGTCCAGTAATTCCAGAAATTTTTCGATATCCTTATAGG
>JBAVDL010000293.1:0-2378 GCA_049587175.1 Thermoactinomyces sp. | reverse complement strand
GTCAAAAGTTAAATTTAGAGATTAAAAAAAGGATCAATTTAAAAACTTTGGAGGTTTTCCCCGACACCTCTAATATTTTGTTGTTTCGTACACATCGCGAAACATTAAATAAAATTAATCGAGTTTTTGTACCTCCGCCAAAGTTTGTGAAAATGCAACAATATTTAAGTGAACATCATCTGCTATATTTGTACCATCCTTTTCATACTGGGAAATATTCAACTACCTTAGCACTTTTCTCTTGTTTGGGGATAGAGGAAATTTATGAGTGGTCTAAAGATACAACCTTTACTCAAATTTTTCAGCAAACCATTCGACAAGGGGCTGGATATTTAATTGAGATTGACTCCTCCGAATTTTTACAGTCGTCTTCTGAATCGATGTTTGATACTTACAAAAAGCAACTAAAAGAAAAACAAGCATATTTTGTTTTTATTGCTAAAGAAAAGCCAGGAGATCATTTTCTTCTTCCTTATACAGTAAAGGTAGATCTGCCCAAAAATCAAAAACAATTGTTGCTTAATCATGTTGAGGAAGAAGACGCAGTTTTGCGAGACCAGATTTCTCAATGGATTTTAAAACAAGCAGAAGAGGGGAAATTACCACATCTAACTCAACCGGGAGAAGCACAAAAGATTATTTCTCAAATCAAAGCATTGATACAAGGGAAACTTGATGAAAAACAGTTTGTGAGATCACTTCGGGAAAATATTGAAATCCGGGTAAATGATTGGTTTAAGAAGGAGAAAAACTTGGAAGAGATTGCCTTCTATTTATCCATTAGTCTCTTCCAGGAGCAAACATATGATATGATCTTGGCCAAAGCACGTCAACTTACACTTATTTTATGTAACCATTTTGGGAAAGAACCAGTAAATTATCTACATAATGTTGCAAAAAAGAAATGCTTAGACAGGTATCATGCGATAGAAAAACCAGTCTGGAAACCAACAGACATAGGCCAAGAAGAACAAATGCAGGTTATTTTACCTTCCAAAGAGGATACCGACTATATTTGGAAGTATGTTTGGACGCAATTTCCTGCCTATCGTTTACCCATAAAGGACTGGTTTGATCAACTGTTGACTGAAGGAAATAGATGGGTGGAAGAACAAATATTCTACATAGTTTTTTTCTTACTAAAGCTTAATTTTACATCTGTTCGAAAGATATTTATTGAACCGTGGGCAAAGTCCCCAAATAAAAAAGAACAAGTACTTGCAATACGAATACTAGAGCAGCTGAGTGTAGATCCAAATTGGTCGCATAGTGTATTCCGTCTCATTCAGTCCTGGGTTCAACATAATGATAATGGACGTTTACGCTGGACTGCTGTTACCTTGTTGGGATCGCAGGTAGGGGCCCAATACTTTCCACAAAGTCTAAAACTTTTGGAAGAGACTTATAATGCCAAAGGTTATAAATTACGCTTTTCAATTGGGCGTAGTTTACAAAATTTGAGTGGTTTACTTAATGAGTATAAAGATTATGAAATAATGTTTTACCAATTTTGGCGAAAATGGTTAGGTAAATTAACCGATAAGAAAAAATCTTATTTATATAAATTAGCTCAAACTGTTTTTCTTAGTAATCCTCATCTATATTTAGAAGCCAACTCAAAAATTGCTCAGGAATTTTGGTGTCATTTCATTCGCTTTTGTTTTCAGGATCCAATCGCTCGCAATACCGTTCATGTTTTGCTGGAAAGTTTGATGATTGCTGCTGAAGGAAATATGGAAAAGCAAAGAAAGGTAGCGATTCTATTTACTCGTGTTTATCAAGAGGGTGATCAACCAGTCAGAATTCGAATAATGCATTTTATTCTAAAAGGATTACGAAAAGATGAGCTTCTTTATCGCCCATATCAATTTCTTGTCAAATAGAAAGGGGTATATCATGGTTAAAAGTGTAGAGCCAGTGGAGTTCTATTCCTTGGCAAAAGAACCAATTTCCAGTAATTCCGTGTCTTATATCTATAAAAACACTTTTGGAGAATATCGTTTGGTCGAAGGTGGAGAACGATTATCTCGATTGGAATTGTGGACAAAAAGATATACCTTGCGCTATAAGGTGACAAGGCAATCTTTTGAGTATAAAAATGAACGTGAATACTATTCAAAAGATCCGGTCAAGAACTTTTTTGTAATTTTGCGAATGAATATTTCAGTTAAAGATCCCATTGCTATTGTAAAAAGCGAAATTGATGATGTTCAAAGTTACTTGGATTTAAATATTCCTTTTTGGATTCAGCCAATAATAGAAAAGTATGGAATTGAAGATATTGATAAAGTAAAAAAAGTTGTTCAACAAATAGATCAATGTACGGAAATACGGAGTGATTTAGAAAGCAAGGGATTCGCAGTTAACCAAGTTTTAGC
>JBAVDL010000292.1:0-6865 GCA_049587175.1 Thermoactinomyces sp. | reverse complement strand
CTATTATGCCAACAACCAAAAATACAAGGAGATCCTGAAATTGCAAAAAGAGCTGAACCAACTGTCAAAAAAAGGGGGCCGCACACAGGAACAGGAGAAACGGGTCAAAAAAATCATTGTTGAAGTAGAGGCAGAACAATCTTATATAACGGACGCCGTCAAAGCCCAGATCGAAAAAAAGCTGGCTCCCTTCCAGGACAAATCCATGCAGTGGATCAGCAACAACCCCGATATCCTGGAACTGATACTTGAAAAAGAGCAGGTGACGATTGAGGACTCGCAAAAAACAAAGGTGGAAGTCCATCTGAAATATGTTTCCTTGTATGATGAAACATTAAAAATCTGGCTGGAAGTTCAGGATCTCACCAGCAGTGAAATTTCCAATACTGCAAAATAGTGCATCTTTCTTCCGGATAAGGTATGATGTTTATTAGGAAAAGGGGGAGTCGCCATGATTATTAGTCCAAGAAAAATTGCTCAGGCAAAAGTCGAAAAACTGAAAGATGGTTATTCCGCTTTTGCTGAAACGGAAAAAGTAGCAACGTTAATCCGGAAACAACTGAAAGATCTGGATATTCAGGTAGTGATTGACAAAACCGAACATGGATACTGGTTTATCCCCCAAGATTCAAAAAAATGACGACAGGAAAAATTTCATATCCGGGAGCGCCTCATCAGGTTGATGGAGGCGCTTGTTTTGACAGGAGGGTTTCATATGGCAGTCTTCATGATTGTTCTGGTATCTCTTATTTGCCTCAGTATCTTTGGTACTTTTTTCAACAGCATTTTATCGAGACGGAAACAGGGGGTTTATAAACAGATTTATCGTGCCCGCATGAATGTAAACATGGGGATCATGTTTATTTCCATTGCGATTTTACAGATTATTTCGATACCGTTGTCTGTCATGCAAGGATTTCTGATGGCTCTTGTATTTGGGCTCGGGTCTGTCAATCTTTACTACGGAATCAAAAACGGCCGCTATTACAAACATATTCAAAGCAGACAGGAAGCCTGAAACCGGAAAGACAATGCCTTGTCTGAACAGGAATTCGAAAATTCAGTATAAACTTTCTGCAATACCCTGCTGCTTCCTCTTTTTTCATCTGCGCAGGCGGGGCCGGGATTCCGAAGACGACTCTCTCCTGTTCAGCAATCTTCTGTGTGAAAAATGCCATGCGAAATATATTTACAAAGGAATACAGCAATCAAGAAACAGGTTTTGATCAAAAAAGAGACATGGATGGCTTCCATGCCTCTTTTGCTGCCGAAAAAGGGCCGGTTGCTCCATTTTCAGCAAAACGGGCCCGACAGGGTGCTTTCTTTTCTATTTATCAATCCGGTGTGCGGTAATCAGTGCTTTGGCCACAATCTGATTGTCTGAAATCATTTCTACATCCAGACGAGCCTGTTTCCGTCCCAAATCCAATATTTCCGGATAAATTTCCACTTCCTTCTCAATCGGAACCGGTTTCAGGAAATAAAGCGTCAGATTGTGAATGGACAGATCTCCCCGCCGTTTCCGGCGCAGGATCCGAATCGATGCCTGGGTAAACAGGGTTGTACAAACTCCCGTACACAACATCCCCAAGCTGTCTGTCATTTGTGGAGTGATACGTCCGGAAAATCCTGTTTTCCCGTTTTTTTCAATTTCGGTAAAGCCGCGAAAACTCAATTCCTGGATCGTTTCCCCCACTTGCGGCTGTTTTTGCATATACTGCAGGGATTTGATCACATCCTGGCGGCTGAGTACTCCCAGCAATTTCTGTTCCTCATCCACAACCGGCAACAGTTCAATTCCCTCCCAGACCATTTCATGAGCCGCTGAAGCCAGGGAAGTTTTTAACTGGACAGTGATCGGGTTTTTCGTCATTACCTTTTGAATCTTTTCATCCTGCGGAAAACCCATTACATCTTTGGCTGTAACAATTCCTACGACCCGTTTCTGTTCGTCTGTTACAGGATAGCGGCTGTGTGATGTTTCCAGCAACAATTCATGAAACCGGGAAATGGTATCACCTGCACACAAATGCACCGGCTCTTTGTCTTTGTTAAGAACGTCTTCTACCATCAGGATTTCCTTTTTGATCAGCCGGTCATAAATGGCCCGATTAATCATCGTTGCCACGGTAAAGGTATCATAGCTGCTGGAGATGACCGGCAATTCCAGCTTGTCAGCCAGTTCCTTCACTTCATTGGTTGCATCAAATCCGCCTGTAATAAGTATGCCGGAACCTCTGTTAAGCGAGAGAAGGTGTGCCTGATCACGATTTCCCACGATAAGGAGGTTCCCCGGTTCCACATAACGGATCATTGCATCCAGTTTCATCGCACCGATCACCAGGCGATTCAACGTTTTGTACAATCCGGCCTTGCCTCCCAGAACGGTTCCGTCCACAATGTTAACAACTTCTGCAAAAGTCAGCTTCTCAATATCGGAGCGGTCCTTTTTTTCAATACGCACGGTGCCCACGCGCTCAATTGTATTGACAAGACCCTGTTTTTCCGCTTCCTTGATCGCCCTGTAAGCGGTTCCATCACTGACCTGCAACTCTTTGGCAATTTGACGTACAGATATTTTATTCCCGACATCCAATTTTTCAATATATTGAAGAATTTGTTCGTGTTTTGTTGGCACGAAACTTCCCCTTCCTTCTACCGATAGCTGTTACAAATATTATATTACAAAATACGGCACCGGAAAAAGAAAAAAGAGCTGTTTAGGAAAGAGCTCTTTTAACGAAAAATAAGACAGTCTTATCAGTCAGTGGATAACAGAATGTGCTTCCGGCCATTGTTTCTTTCGTTGCCTGATCACCCCGTTTGTCTGCACCATCTGAAAGCGCCGCTGCATTTCTTTTTTTCGTTTGGCAAGCAACATCATTTTCATATGACGCATATTTGCCGCCAGATGCAAAATAAACGCGATCGTCCAAAACAGGGAATACAGCGTCTTGATTCCCCCGTCCAAATAGGGAAGCCGGGGGACAGCAACCAGAAACAGAACAATACAGCACAGCAAGACCAGATTCTGTTTACTTCCCAACTTATCCCCTCCCGAAACATATATCTGAATCTATTTTTATTCTCCATTTCTTTCACATAGAACCTGTCAACTCTGAAAGGCAAGCAAAAAAAAGAGACGGCTTTCATTACCATCTCTACCAAAGGGGGTTTTCATCCTTTATTTATTCTAGATGATAAATATTACAAACCGGTTACAGCGAATTTACAAATTGATATCTTACAAGTAAGTACTTTCGCCTATTTCAAGGACATTTCCCTGGATTCCTTTTTCCGCCAGGCGCTTCACGAATTCCCGGGGATCCTGTTCAATCAGCGGGAATGTATTGTAATGCATCGGGATCACCTGTTTGGCCCGAACCCATTCCGCAGCAACGAGGGCATCATCCGGACCCATGGTGTAATTGTCACCGATAGGCAACAGGGCAAGATCAATCCCTTTTCCTTTCCCGATCTGTTTCATGTCGGAAAAGAGTCCTGAATCTCCTGCGTGATAAACAGTTTTACCTTCTGCAGTCAAAACAAATCCGGTTGCCGGCCCCAGATAAATGATTTGCCTGTTTTCATCATTGGTAAAACCGGAACCGTGCAGGGCATTAACCAGTTTTACATGGCCAAATTCGAAAGCACAGCCCCCGCCAACAGCCATTCCATGGGTTTTGAGTCCTTGCCAGCCCAACCAGACCGACAACTCATGCGGCGCAATAATGGTGGCGTCATTTTGTCTTGCAATGGCCACGGCGTCTCCCACATGGTCATTATGCCCATGTGTAAGAATAATCCAGTCCACTTTCAAATCTTCAGGCCTGGTTTTGCTTAAAGGATTTCCCGTCAGGAAAGGATCGGTCAACAAATGATACCCGCCAGTCTCAATCTCAAAGCAAGAATGTCCATGGTATGTAATTTTCATCATGATTCCTCCTTTTTCAGAAATGATCCCATTATTTGCTTAATTGGCTCAAAAATGATGTGATCCAGATCCATGAGCATCACCCTGAGCCGTTCTTCTGCTTCAAGATATTCAGTTATAGCCGGTACACCCTGAATTGCAGTCATTAATTTCGACATTTCTTCTTTTTGCTTGTCTGATGGCTCTTTTCCCTGTAAATAAAGCGATTCCAGTTCCATTCTTTTCCGGGCAAATGTTTGCAGCATTTCCCTGTATTTGGGATTTTCGTCCAGTCTCTCCTGTGCTTTTTTCATATCCTGGTAAACAGAAGATTTCTGGAGGCTGCGTGCCAACTGATGTGCCAGATCATAAGGATTCTCCATCTCAAATTCCCCCTATTTCATCCTACCATTTTCTTTTTATTTTTCCATATCTCCTTTCCCTGTCCAAGCCTGATTTTTTCACCACGCCCTTTTCCACTACATACCATACATTAGTATTTTACAGGCGGAAGGGGATTGTGATGGGGCTGGCAAAAGTACAAATTGAAATCATTCCGCAACAACAGTTTCCTCACCACATCGATCTGGTGATGAGTCAGGCTTTGGCCAAAAAATTGGAAATCAGAACCCCTTTTATCTGGATTGCGTTTGGTTCAGCCGTTGCCAAAGGTCGTATCAGTCTCGGCCAAATGAACAGTAAATTAATCCGAATCAGTTCTGATCTTGCCGAACAATTGAAAATAAATCATCAGTCATGGATTCGCGCCCACTTTGACACACATTCTCTCCGCTTGCGATTGGGCCCGATTTTCGGTATTTTAATCAACGCCCATCCTCAGGAACATCTTGCCCAACCATTCGGATTGATGACCCGGTTTCTGAACGAATGTACGGCCGCCGGAGAATCAAAAGGAATCCGGATTGCCGTGTTTACACCGGAACACCTGGATCTGAAACGAAATGAAACCACCGTATGGATCAAACAGAAAAAAAAGTGGCGCAGTACCAAGTATCCGCTTCCTGATGTGATCTACAACCGGATTACTTCCAGACGGGTAGAACAGCAAGAGGCTTTGCAAAGAAAACTTTCACTGATAAAAAATCTTTATAACATTCCATTATTTAACGAACGGTTTTTAGATAAATATCAGGTATATCAAATCCTGGACAAAAATGAACACATACGAAACAAATTGCCAAAAACGTGTTTATTTCGTGACAAAAATTCAATTTCCCTCTTCAAGCAATATCCGACGGTTTATCTCAAGCCGACCAACGGCAGTCTGGGAAGCGGCATCATCAAAATGACCCGTACCAGGGAAGGCTGGATCTATCAGGCATCCACTCCCGTTGGAACGATCCGCCGCACCCTGAAATCCAATTACCGGATGATCCAGTTCCTCCAGCAAAAGATCGGTAAAAAACCCTATATTGTTCAACAAGGCCTGAATCTGATGAAATTTGAAAACCGCCCCGTTGACTTTCGAATTTTGGTGCAAAAAAGAAAGGAAGGAATCTGGAAAATTACTTCTGCCGTTGCCCGTATTGCCAACAGTCAGCATATTGTTTCCAATCTGGCTCGAGGAGGAACGATTCGGAAAGCTGGGGATGTTTTGAAAGAATTGCCTTATGCGCATAAACCATCCCTGGCCAAAATGCGAATGACTGCCCTGGAAATTGCAAAAGCCTTTGAACAATCAGCAGAAGGCCATTTTGCCGAGCTCGGGATCGATTTGGCAATCGATACCTTAGGGAAAATATGGCTTATCGAAATCAATTCAAAACCTTCCAAAACGGACGATACCGTCGTAAATCCAACCAGTCATTTCCGCCCATCGGTTTTGTATCTGATCGAATATGTCCTTTATCTTTCCAGCAAGGGAAAAAACTTTCCCCCTCCCGCGCCTTCCACTTCCTGGATCAAGAGGAGGCGACTTTAAATGACAATAGAAGAAGTTAATAAAAATACCCTTGGCATTATGGTTTGTTACGAAAATATCAAAAGGTCTCCTCCGTTTCGCGAAGCGGGTTTTTTTGCACAGCTGGCAGCCGAGGGGAAAAAGTGGGGATTGGATGTTTGTGTCTTTAATCCGGTTAAAATAAATTGGAAAACCAGGACGGTACCGGCATGGCAATACACGCAAAACAACTGGAGAAAAACAATCGTTCCCCTGCCGGCTCTGGTTTATGACCGTTGCTATTATATTACCGCCAGTCATTACATGAAAATGAAACCCTTTGTGTCAAAAATAATCAATGATCCGCAGATCCGATTGCTGGGCAAAGCATTGGGCGGAAAATATCAAACATATATGATCCTCAAGGAACACCCTGAACTTCAGTCCTATTTGCCTGAAACAAAGAGACTTGTTTTTGGAAATGATATCTGGCCTTTTCTTCGCAAATATACAAATATATTGCTGAAACCAAACGGAGGCAGTCATGGAAGAGGCGTTGTTGCCATCAGCCAGATGCCATCATATTTTTTATTAAAAGGCCGTACGAAATTGAACGTACCTTTCTCGGCCCGGATTCATTCATCGGCAGAACTGCTGCGATGGGTCGAGCAAACCATCAAACATACACGCTATATTATGCAACCGTTTTTGTCTCTATGCACACCGGACCACAGACCATTTGACGTCCGGATCCTGGTACAGAAGAACTATCGCAAAGAGTGGGAAACAACCGGACTTGCAATTCGTGCCGGCAAACCAAATTCAATCACCTCCAATTTGCATGGCGGAGGGCAAGCATTATCATTCAATGATTTTCTTCACCAGCATTACTCCCTCTCCGAGACAGAAAAGATTACATCCACTATTCGGTACCTGAGCGAAACCATTCCCCCGTTTATTGAAAGCCGGCATGGTCCGCTGGTGGAACTGGGACTGGATCTGGGAATTGACCGGCAAGGAAACATCTGGATTCTTGAGGTTAATTCAAAGCC
>JBAVDL010000291.1:0-16838 GCA_049587175.1 Thermoactinomyces sp. | reverse complement strand
ATATTGATGAAATCAAGACGATCAATAAACTTGTTAAAGCATTAAAACAAATGAAAGTCAATCCGCTGGCTTTTATAGAAGAAGTTATCAATTTTCAGGAGTCAGGGTATGATCCCGAACGGGATGTGTACATTTACCGGATGCACATTGCGAATGAATTGAAAAACGACTATAAAATCTTGCATGGTGGCATTATATCCACTTTTATTGATACAGCCATGGCCAAAACCATTTTACGGGTGGAAGGAACAAATGCCAGGATTGTCACCCTGGATCTGAATGTCCGTTTTGTTTCTCCGGCACAGGATGGGTGGCTTACAGCTGAAACCGAAATCATCAAGAAGGGGAAAAAGACGTTCTTGATGGAAACCAAAGTACTGGATGAGCGGAAAAAGCTGATTGCCAAAGCTTCCTCAACCTTTTTTCGCTTGAAGTAGGTGGAGGATTTTTATGACAAAACCATATAAAATCGTGGCAAAAGCGATTATTTTTGATCAGGATGATGTCCTGATTTTGCGAAAGTCATTGCAGGAACGGTTGGCCAAAGATTCACACGGCTGGGACTTTCCGGGAGGCGGTCTGGAACCGTGCGAACCGCTGATGGATGCCTTGGCCCGGGAAGTGATGGAAGAAACCGGCCTGGAAGTAAAGGTAGTGGCGCCAGCCTATATCTATGACGAAATTCAGGAAGAGAAACACCTGATTATTATCAAGTTTGCCTGTTGCCAACCGACCGGAACATTAAAATTGAGTTCTGAACATGATTTCCATTGCTGGGTTTCCATGCAGGAACTCCAGCACAGGGAATTTCCGGAATGGATGAAAGAGGAAATCCGGCGAGCTTATCGGATTTTGAGAGACTTTGGCGGACAGTAATGGTGCATTTCATTACAGGTTGGAAGAAATCCTCTGGTTTGATGCCAGGGGTTTTTTTATCAGGGACTGCCAGAAGGGGGATAAATATGTTTCGCATGATTCGCGGGTTGCTTGTGCTCTGTATCGGATTTGCCATCTTTATCAACGGATGTCAGGGTCAGAAAGAACTGGGGACAGGAACGGTGGTTGGAAATGAGAAGAAAGTCTCCCTGATGGAAGAAAGCAACCTGCTTGCCCTTAGCGAAGACGAACAGAAGATTTATCAGGAATGCAGAAACGACAGCAGCAAGGAATGCCTGAAAAAGGCAGACCCGGTTGTAATTGCCAAACTGTATCTGCATGCGGTTTTAACCCGGGACCAGGAGATGGAAAAGGCGTTGTCGGTTCAGGGAACAAGGGAAGCCAGGGCCTATTATAAAGTGCAACAGATAAAAAAAATATTGACCGATGTAACAAATGTGAAGTTTATTCAGAATGATGAACATTCCGGTTATCTGGAATATCCCATGGTGGGAGAAAATATTGGCCGCTTTCAGATGCTTAAAGACGGAAACGGGATTTGGAAAGTGGATGTTCACAGCTTTATCCAATAACGGAGACGTGTAAATTGGAAAAAGCGGAACCGTAATGCTGCTATAATTACATATTGCAGAAACAATGAGACCGGTCGCAGTCCGGGAGTTGCCCACAAGGGCAGCTTTTTTTTGAATTACAAACATCTTAAATAAAAACAGGGTCTGTCAGGTAGGTGAAAAGTATTTATAAAGTAAATCTATCCAAAAAAATAGAAATTTATAAGTTTACATATAATTGAAAACGGGAAACACCTTATGCAAATAAAAAAGGCGAGTCCTTTGTTTCAATGACATTAAAAGGAGGTTATCGTAATACGATTGGCTCGTACAACCTGGATCAGCACCGTTGTTCTCTTGTTCCTGACTTTAACGGCCTGTGTGCCGGTGAAGCCACAGGGGCAGCTCACTTTGCAAAAAGGAACCTTTACCTTTGCCATGAGTGGTTTGTACAAACCCTTTAATTACCATGATACAGAAAAAGGCGGCCGCCTGGCGGGATTTGATGTGGAAATCGGCAAGGCGCTGGCGGAAGAAATGGGGCTGAAGCCCAATCCTGTCGCGACCCCTTGGGAGACAATTATTGCCGGTTTACAGATGAGGAAGTATGACGCCATTATTGGAAGTATGGGTATTACGGACAAGCGGAAAAAAGCCGTTGACTTTACTGATCCGTATTATCGCTCGGGAGCCCAGATTTTTGTGGCTGAAGGTAATTTCGCTGTTCGATCAGCGGATGATCTGAAAAGCAAAACAATCGGTGTGGTCAAAGCAACCACATTTAAAGATATTGCATTGGCATACAGTTCCGATATTGTGGAGTACACCAGCGATATCACGGCACTGCAGGATTTGCCTACAGGACGGATAGATGCCGTGATAACCGACCGGGCAGTTGGGTTGTATGCGATGTCGAAAATGAATTTCCCCATTAAAGATATTGACGAACCTTTGACTGAAGATGAAATGGGCATCGCGATTCATAAAGGGGATGAAGAACTGCGACAGAAACTGAATCAGGCACTGGAGCAGATCATTGCAGATGGAACATATGAAAAAATCAGCTATAAGTATTTTGATCGCAATATTCTGGAAACAACTTCGGATAAAAACAACAAGGAGTGATTTTGCAGAAACATGGAACTGATTGAAATTTTTCAAATGACATCTGCCGGATTTGCCAAGGCTGCGTGGCAAACGGTTCAGTTAACCTTCTGGTCTTTGATACTTGGAACCATGATTGGATTGGTTATAGCGTTTTTCAAGCTTTCCCGCAATATCATTTTAAACGGGATTGCCACCGTCTATATTGCGGTTATTCGCGGAACCCCCCTGATTGTTCAGATTTTTGCCATTTACTTTGGACTGGCCGAATTCATTGTGCTGGATTCGTTTATGGCAGGGGTATATGCACTTGCAATTCATGCAGGGGCATATATTGCAGAAATATTCCGGGGAACAATTCAATCGATCGATAAAGGGCAGATGGAGGCAGCTCGTTCTTTGGGAATGACATATCCAATGGCCATGCGGCGGATCATATTGCCGCAGGCATTTCGGCGTTCAATCCCTTCTCTGGGAAACCAGTTTATCATTGGGCTGAAAGATTCCTCTCTGGTCGCCTATATTGGCGGAACTGAATTGTGGGCAGCGGCACTGGGAGCGGCCGCAGACAATTTTAAACAGTTTGAGACGTATTTTATTAATGGTTTGTATTATCTGGTTCTGATTTTGTTGTTTACCTTTCTTTTACATTGGACTGAGAAACACCTGGACGTTGAACAAAGGAGTGACAGTGCTTGATTGAAGTAAAAAAGCTGATCAAGTCATATGGAGGCACCCGTATCCTGAAAGGAATTGATCTGAAAGTAGATGAAAGCGAAGTAGTCGTGTTTATCGGGGCCAGCGGTTCCGGAAAAAGTACCTTGCTTCGTTGTCTCAATTTTCTGGAAATACCCGACTCCGGAGAAATTTGCTTTGCTGGCAAAAGGATTGATCCCGAAAAAAGTGACCTCAATCAGATCCGGCAGGAAGTCGGTATGGTATTTCAGCATTTTCACCTGTTTCCACACCGGACGGTACTGGAAAATTTGATTGAGGCTCCGGTACATGTAAAAAAGATGAAGAAGGAAGAAGCCAAAAAAATGGCGCTGGAGATGTTGGAAAAAGTAGGATTGACCGATAAAGCCCATACTTACCCATATTCCTTGTCAGGCGGACAAAAACAGCGGGTAGCGATTGCCCGTGCGCTGGCCATGCAGCCAAAGGTCATGCTGTTTGATGAACCGACTTCAGCACTGGACCCGGAGCTGGTCGGTGAGGTATTGGCAGTAATGAAGGAATTGGCGCGGGAAGGGATGACGATGGTAATAGTTACCCATGAAATGGGCTTTGCCCGTGAAGTGGCAGATCAAGTGATGTTTCTGGATGATGGAGTCATCATTGAATCAGGTTCACCGGAGCAAATTTTTGTGTCGCCCAGAGAAGAACGAACCAGACAGTTTTTAAGTCAGGTGTACAGTTAGCCGGAAGAGACCAAATTAAAAAAAGACCCGGAAAATTGCACGGGGCATTTATTTCAGATCCTGTAGTTTTTCCAAATTTTGCTGGAAAGCAGAGGAAATTTTTCGGTGTTCATCTCCGGGCAGTCTCTACACATGTTTCCGATTATATCGTCCAGGCGGGGAATACATCTGTCGACAAGGTCATACCCCGTATACGGCAACACCCAATGGTGGAACAAAGATACATCAATAAAGAAGCCCGCTCCCTTTAACAGGGGCGGGCTTCTTTATGCAACGACAAGAAACGATGCAAATATAATGTAAATGAATCCATTGAATAATTTTTTATGCAATCAGTTTCAGCAATTCTTCTCTTTTGATCTTCTTTTTACTTCCTGCCGGATAGTTTTCGATCAGATACTGTTTCAAATGCTCTGCCCATTCTTCCTGGTATCCTTCTACTTTTCTTATTTCTTCCATAAACTCATCAGGCGTATTTTCATCATTAACAGGTTCAATAGGCTGTGGAACTTTATTTTCTTCTTCATCATATATATATGCCTGTCTTATTGTGTATGATACTGCATCCAAAACACACCAAAAAGCTGACTCTGCTTGAGAATTTCCTGAAAAAGGGTCTATCAAAGTAGTGACAACAAATAACCCTTCATCTTCATCATCTATCTCTATATACATGTCTAGTCCACTATACTTCTTTTCCTCTATCCATTCCCAACACAAATCCATTGATTTTCTTGCTGTGGGAAACCAATCAAATTCAGTTAATTTATCCAAAACTTTCTCAGATAAAGCTAAAAAATATGCTGCTTTCGCATCTATATTTACTTTTTCATACCACTTCATACTCTATTGCCTCCTATCTTCAGGATAATCATATTGTTTACCATCTTTCACTATAAAAAAGTGCTTCTTTGTTATTTTTTCCCTTTTTTGATTTCAGATGATACAACAATTTCCAGATTTGGATACCGCTTACTTAATTGATATAATATACCTTTAGCGGCATAGGATTTCGTCCGAAACCTGACTTACAGTTTGAACATACCCCACCATTATTAGATTGATGAATGTATAGTTTTCCTTTTACATCTTGGGGATTTTGATACTTTTTATCAACCGCATTGATAAACTTATTAATAACCATTTCTTCAGCATGTCTAGTAAACCTTTGACTTTTTTTGCCTTCAAATGGTGCCTTAATTATTCGATCAGGCATTTCCTCATCCAAAGGCTTCAATCCCGCTTCTTTTGGTGCTGCTTTTATCACTTCCGGAGACGCGCCTTGAAACACTTCACTTTCCAAACCTTCAATATCCGTTCTGGCGACAGCAATTGTATCTAATTCAGTACCAACTGTTTTCCTCCATTTTTTCAAATCACTTTTTAGAATGTCTGTTAAGCCTGTATCAATACAATTTGGATTTACTGCCAAGAAGAATGCATGGTATCCTCCGGTCCTCCGGTTTGCCGAACAGCAATGCAATCGTCAACTTTGTTGAAAAGGTTTTTAACAATTGGAGTTTTGGCCAGAAACGGTTCCATTGATGCGACAACTTTATTGATCGCCGGTTGGGCAAAATGAACCACTACAACGGCACCAGCTCCAAAAACTCCTGCCAAAACGGCATTTTTCCAATTGATCTTCCGTCCATGCAAGATATCGTCTGCTACACTGGTTCCAGCACCTTCGACTGCACCGATGAATACGCCTTTGGTAAACATTTTTTGAATCGGAGCAGGCATCTTGGAAACCAGTTTCTGTCCTCCGCGAAGAACGGGATCCAAGACTTTGGAATTTTTGGAACCCATGAGCAGCTTTTGCCCTATGCCGCTGGCCAATCCCCTGGTTGCTCCTGCAGTGATACCTCCTCCAATTAATCCCAAGAAGCCACCAATAGCCGCCTCCAAGAAAGTCATTTTATTAATTTCCCATCCATTCAATGCCATACTGATCACAAACGACAAGGCCATACCACTGAGTACGGCACCCCCCAAAGGTGGAGCTAAGATAAACAAGACAATACCCAAAAGCAAGACACCAGCAAACGCTATGTATTCTTTAAATTTGACTACCCAGTTCCATACTGTAGACAGAGTATCAACCGCGACTTCTGCAATTTTATCTGCTGCCCAATCCGCTCAAATTGATTGAAATTATCATTATCTTGGTTTTAGTTAAAATGCTAAAAAAAACCTGCTCATTTGCAGGTTAAACAATTTGCTTTAGTTTTTGTGTATATTGAGTTTTTCAGGTGATTGAGTTTTTCAAAGTAGTCCAGGTAGTTTACAAACCTGACACTGTTTTTCTCCATGACCTGGTCTTCACTCCATAACCATAAGCATTTGTCGGTTAAATTCTCTAAGTTGCCACTGCATCCTATTACTAGGTAATACTTGCCTGCTTTTAATTGTTCTATCTCTTCATTTTCCCAGATTAACAAAATAAATATTAACAGCTTTTGGCAGATATCCTAGAGCCAAAAATTAATTGAACTAACCTAGCCTTCTCTTCTGCAACTTCAAAATCCGTTTCTTGGATTTGAATCCATTTGTATTAAGGTAATCAGCAGTAAATCCGGTGTACAACAGTTTTATGTATTATTTAACTCCACAAGGTCTCATTTTCTCTGCAAATTTGCACAGCCACCGCTCCCTTTAATCTTTGTCTGTTATTAAGACGGAGGACTATTTTTGCCTGGGCACAAGCGGGTTCCAATCAGTGTTCTTTAGCAAAATCTCTGCATATTTTTCCAGGTTGGCTACATCTTCTTCATCAAAGCGGGCCAATTTGGGACTGTCAATATCCAGCACCCCGATAATTTCTCCGTTCACCAAAAGAGGGATCACCACTTCGGAACGGCTGTCCGCATCACAGGCGATGTGTCCGGGGAAATTTCTTACATCCCTGATGTTCAGTATGCGTTTTTCCTTTACTGCGGTTCCGCATACTCCCTTGCCAACAGGGATTCGCACACAGGCCGGTTTGCCCATAAACGGTCCCAAAACGAGTTCTCCTTCTTTTAACAGGTAAAAGCCGGCCCAGTTAAGATCGGGCAAGCAATGAAACAGATGGGAGGCGGTATTGGACAGATTGGCCAGCCAGTCTTTTTCTCCTTCCAGCAAACGGGTTAACCCGGTTAACATATTGTTATAGCCTGTTTTTTTGTCAGCCGAAAAATATTCGAATCCATACATGCAAATTCTCCTTTTGGATATTTATAAAAACAAAATAATATGAAATCTGGTTTAAAGCATATTTTACATCTACTGGAGAATAAAGAAAAGAAAAAGTGCGTTCATTATAAAAATGGTAAAATATAAGGGTGAATGTTATCCTGATCATCATATTGCAATGCACTTTAAAGGAGATGAAATTATGCGTGACATGCGCGTTTCAAAACTGGCCAGAATATTGGTGGAACATTCCTGCAAAGTACAACCGGGGGAGCGTGTGCTGATTGATGTATTTGGAAAAGAGAGGGAACTGCCCCGTGCCATCGTGACTGAGGTTTATGATGCAGGCGGATATCCGTATGTCCAGCTGAATGACCATGTTATCACCCGGGCCCTGCTTCTGGGAACGTCTGAACCGCATATGGAAACCTGGACTCATCACGCTTTGGAACAAATGAAAGCAATGGACTGCTACATCGGAATTCGCGGAAGTGACAATGTGAGCGAATTGAGTGATGTTCCCGAAGAGAAAATGAAATTGTTTACCAGCATATTTAATCATCGTGTACATAGCGAAGAACGGGTAAAGCATACAAAATGGGTTGTCCTCCGGTATCCCAATTCGTCCATGGCACAATTGGCCAACATGAGTACGGAAGCCTTTGAAGACTTTTATTTTGAGGTCTGTAATGTGGATTACAAAAAGATGTCCAAAGCGATGGATCCGCTTGTCAAACGGATGGAGCAGACGGATCAGGTCCGGATTACCGGTCCTGGAACCGAACTTACTTTTTCGATCAAGGGGATTCCTGTTGTAAAATGTGCCGGGGAAATGAATATTCCGGACGGAGAAGTATATACTGCTCCGGTACGCAATTCAGTCAATGGTGTGATCAC
Organism: Thermoactinomyces sp.; assembly: GCA_049587175.1. Lineage (GTDB taxonomy): Bacteria > Bacillota > Bacilli > Thermoactinomycetales > Thermoactinomycetaceae > Thermoactinomyces. Next base: position 8,794 of record JBAVDL010000291.1, on the reverse strand, counting down.
TTTCAATACTCCTTCGGTATATCAGGGAGTCACCTTTGAGAAAATTTCCTTTGAACTGGAGAATGGAAAAATTGTCAAAGCGACAGCCAATCATACTGAACGTCTGAACCAGATCCTTGATACCGATGAGGGGGCGCGTTATATTGGCGAGTGGAGCCTCGGGATCAATCCGCATATCAGTCATCCAATGAAGGATACATTATTTGATGAAAAAATCCACGGCAGCTTCCACTTTACCCCGGGACAGGCATATGAAGATGCTGATAATGGAAACCGCTCTTCCATTCACTGGGATCTGGTACTGATTCAGCGTCCGGAATATGGTGGCGGGGAGATTTATTTTGACGGTGAACTGATTCGCAAAGACGGCCTATTTGTTGTTGATGATTTGCTTCCGCTTAACCCGGAAAATCTGAAGCAAAGCTAACAGTAAAAATGGAGGAATTGAAACATGTTCTTTTGGAAGAAGAGAAAGGAAAAAGTGGAGGTATTTTCACCGCTTACCGGCCGGTTGCTCTCCCTGGAAGAGGTACCGGATCAGGTTTTTTCCAGGAAAATGATGGGAGAAGGATTTGCCATAGAACCCGCAAAAGGTGAAGTCCTGGCTCCGGTTAACGGAGAAGTCATTCATGTTTTTCCGACCAAGCATGCGATTGGCCTCAAAACTGCCAGTAATCTTGAACTGCTGATCCACATTGGAATTGATACGGTTGAACTTGGCGGGAAAGGGTTTGAGGTATTTATCAGTGAGGGGGATTCGGTCAAGGTTGGGCAAAAATTGCTTCAATTTGATATGGATCTTATAAAAGAGCAAGGAAAATCCCTGATTACACCAGTCGTTTTCCCGCAGTCAGCTGATTGGGAGTTTGATCTGAAAGCAGGCAAGGATTTGCATGCCGGAGAAAGTCTTGTTGCGACAGCGGATAAAAAATAAGGTAGTAAAGCTATCAAGTCCAGTAAGGGCTTCCTTCTCATGAATCTGGTGAAAGGAAGCCCTTTCTTTTGAAAAATACAAGGGGGAAAGGTTTATGCTTCAATTTCCTGAACAGGAAGTGATTCAGACACTTTTGGAATTACTGAAAATACGAAGCCCTGCCGGGCATGCCGAACGGGCTGTTCATTATGTGAACCGCCGGTTGAAACAGGCAGGATACCAGACAGTACTTGACAACAAAGGCGGCCTGCGTATTACAGTCCCGGGCGAAAATCAAAAACAGCACCGGTTCGTGACGGTTCATGTAGATACCCTGGGGGCGATGGTTAAGGAAATCAAGGCCAATGGACGTCTGAAACTGAGCAAAATAGGCGGGTTTGGCTGGTTTTCCGTGGATGGGGCCTACTGTTATGTAGAAACGAGAAAAGGAGAGGTGATTTCCGGAACCATCCTGTCATCCCGCACTTCTGTCCATGTTTATGAGGATGCAGAAACCCGGAAACGTTCCGATGAAACCATGGAAGTCCGCCTGGATGCATGTGTTTCCTCATCAGAAGAGGTAAAGGCACTGGGAATTCAGGTTGGAGATTTTGTGTCATTTGATCCCTGGGTCATGAAGACGGAAACCGGTTTTATCAAAGCACGTCATCTGGATGACAAGGCAAGTGCCGCTGTATTGATCGAATTGCTGGCAGCCATCAAGAAAGCGGGTGTAACCTTGCCCTATACGACTCATTTTTATTTCAGCAATTTTGAAGAGGTTGGCTTTGGAGCAAACTCCAATATTCCTTCTCTTGTCCGTGAATATGTGGCGGTTGACATGGGAGCCGTTGGTGAAGGGCAAACAACAGATGAATATAGTGTTTCCATTTGTGCCAAGGATGGAACAAGGCCTTATCATTATGGCTTGACCAATCAGTTGATTCGGTTGGCTGAAGAAAATGGCCTTAATTACCAGGTAGATATTTTTCCGCATTATGCTTCTGATGCCAGTGTTGCCGTACGGGCCGGGTTTGATGTCAGGCATGCCCTGATGGGGCCGGGGGTGGATGCTTCCCATGCTTATGAGCGGACACACCGGGATGCCTTGGAGAATACGTATCGGTTGCTGTTTTATTATTTGACTTCCAAAACGATGTGAAAGTTTTTCCGGTTTCCTGAAGGGCGAGTGTGGAAGAAATCGCTGTGTACACGTATTGAGTGAAATTGCTGACAAGGAGTGGAGAAGTTGGATTTGCAGACGCAACTGGATTTGGTGATTCGTGAAGGAAATGACGAGGAAATGCAGATCTTGTCCCTTGCTGTTCAGGCTATCAGACAGAGAAGGGAAAGAAACAGTGCTTATATATCGGGGTTTCTGGGATTAAAAGGGCGTTTTGCCGGAGACAATGAATATGAGATGTCTGTTCCGATTACCCCATTTATGATGAACCGTGCCGGAATGGTTCATGGTGGCATCACGGCAACATTGGCAGATTCCGTGATGGGGTCGCTGATTAACAAACGCCTGCCGGAAGGATATGGCGGTGCCGTCACAACAGAAATGAATATAAAATATTTGGCTCCGGGCAGAGGAAAGCAGTTAATTGCACGAGCCAAACTGCTCAGATTGGGAAACAGTCTTGCTTCTGCATCGTGTGAGATCCGGAACGAGAAAAAACACTTGATTGCACATGCGACGTCTACGTTTTTTCTCATCAGGGGATAAAGGAGTGCAAACAACATGAAAAATCCTTTTGCCACCGAAGGAAGCTGTTTTCCAGGAACTGTTTCAATTGGTTGCCTGCCGTAAATGTCCTGCTTTCCCCGGAGATGAGGCTGTAAAAAATATCGGTAGAGTAATCGGAATGATAATTGATACAACGTCGATGGGAAGGATGAATTGATATGCAGGAATTGCTGGACAGACTTGTCGAAAAGTATCAACCCAAAACCAGGGAAGGAAAATGTGTCGATTATATTCCGATATTGGCCGAGCAAGATCCGTCCCAATTGGGAATTACCGTGGTTACCCGGGAACAGGGAATTTACAAGGCGGGCAGGTTTCCGGAACGTTTTACCCTGCAGAGCATTGCCAAAGTAGTTGCCTTGATTCTGGCAATAATGGATTGTGGTGAGCACAAGGTGTTTTCCCGGGTAGGCATGGAACCGACGGGAGATCCTTTTAACTCTATATACAAAATGGAAATTTTCCAGAAAAGCAAGCCGCTGAATCCTATGATCAATGCGGGAGCCATGGTTGTTACTTCCTTGATCAGAGGAAAGACTGCAGAGGAAAAAGTAGACCGGATTATTGAACTGATTGGAGAGATGACCGGAAACCGCAATATTGAGGTAAACGAAGACATTTTCCTGGCAGAATATGAGACTTCGCATCGCAACCGGGCACTGGCTCACTTTTTAAAAGAATTGCATCTGATTGAACGGGTGGAAGAAACGCTGGAAGCATATCTGCGCCAATGTGCCATACAGGTAACCTGTGAAGACCTGGCCAAAATCGGTTTGTGCCTGGCGCAATACGGAAAATCTTACGATAACCGGATGGTTGTGCCGGCTCATGTATCCCGTTTGGCCAAGACATTTATGGTAACATGTGGCATGTATAATGCATCCGGAGAATTTGCGATCAAAGTGGGAATTCCGGCAAAAAGCGGTGTCTCAGGCGGGATAATGGCTTCTGTGCCGATGCGCATGGGGATCGGAGTGTTTGGACCTGCTTTGGATCAGAAAGGAAACAGCATTGCGGGAATTGCTTTGTTGGAGGATTTGTCAAGACAATTGAATCTGAGTATTTTTTAAGATCTGGGACGAAAAGTTTCCCCGTTTCAATCGGGGAGACAAACGGTTTGCCCGGGATCAACTTGCGGGATATCCGGTGTCCTCCTATAATGGATTTATCAGATGCAGAAACATGGTTCTTTGGTGCAACCGGGCAAACTGGATGTCCCGGCTGGCTGGATACAGGTTGCTGCATCAGACAGAGCGAACAGCTCCGCTGTTTCGCGGAGAAAAGTTTACTGATCCTATTCGGTATTTTACAAACAATGGCGGATCATGGTAAACTAACGTTAACGCATAATGGGCCGTTTCAAGCAAACCAGTTGCGATTATGGCGGTCGATGGAGGGGTTTGCTTTGACCATGCCAGCACAGACCGATTTGAATTTTAAAGCATTAAAGTTGCTGAAAGAAGATGCAGATAAAATTGCTCAGCTTATTTCCGTTCAGCTGGACAATCTTACCTTGCCTAAATGTCCTTTATATGAGGAAGTTTTAGATACACAAATGTTTGGTTTATCAAGAGAAATTGATTTTGCTGTTCGTGCAGGGATGATTACCAGGGAGCAAGGTCAACAGATTATGCATGATCTGGAACGGAAACTTGCCAATTTTTATTCAAAGGTTCTCAATCAATGAATCTGGAGACACCCTTTTTAAAAAGGGGTCTTTTGTTTTTGGAAAGCTTGTGGAGTTGCACAAGATACCATTTCCGAAAACAGGGATCTTTCCCCTCGTGCAGATTTTCTTCGCCTCGTTTCAACCAGGATCGGAACTTGACCGGTTTGCAAATGAGGCGACATTCCCAGGGAAGCTTGTGCCGGATTGCTGGTCATATTTCTGGTCATTTCAGGGAATAAATAGTAATACTAGAATGATTGCCCGTAAAATCTTGCGGTATTTATACAAAAAACATGAAAAAATGTCAAATCTTACTCAAGCATCTGACCAATGGTTTTGACAAGTTTTTGGCAGGAAAACACTGTAAAATATCGAAATAATTGAATATGCTCAATTATATGAAAGGAGGGATAAGGATGTCCTCTTTGCTGAAAGACACAGCCATATTTATTGACCTGGAAAATGTATATTACGGATTAAAAAAATATCATATGGATCCTGATCATCCTGATGAAACGCATAACCTGTTCCTGCGATTGCAGGAACACTATGGAAGAGAATCAATTCGGCTTATGGAAGCTTATGCCGATTTTGAACAACTGGACTTGTCCATGATGAGTCTGCAGAAAAAACGTGTGCATATCCATCAGGTGTATGGCAACGGCCGGGATGGAAGAGAACGGAAAAATGCAGCAGACATCCAGCTTTGCCTGGATGCGATGGAAGTATTATATGAAATTCCTGAAATAAATACCTTTGTGATCGTAAGTGCCGACCAGGATATGGTTCCCTTGCTTGATCGGCTATGGTCGAGAGGGAAACGTGTGGAACTGTTTTGCCTTTGTGATGAAAGCCTGTCCCGAACGGCACAACTTCATGAATTCTGCGACCAAACCCACAACCTGTTCGAATTTTTGAATATTAATGAATTTCAGAATTTGACCAGCCTGGATCGCCTTATTCATAATGCCGTTGTACAAATTTACGAATGGTACCATGATCCGAACAATATTGGCAAAAGCTACGGAAGCACCTGGATTAAAAATGATTTTATGCGCAAATTCCATTTGGATGAAATTGAAGCAAATCAATTGTTTGCAAAGCTGTTAAAAGGGAAATATATTATTCCGGTGGAAATTGAAATGGATGACAAAACGTATTATGGTTATAAGGTGAACCTCAATCATACACAAGTTCAAACGATGGTGAAAATCGCAGGTTATAAAGTCAGTTGACCGTAAAGGAAAGCGTTATTAAAACTCAGGGTTATGATAAACTGGGCAAAAAGGGTTTTTTCTTTTTGCATGAGGGGGTGAAACCATGGCTGATCAAAGGAATGAAGGCACTGTTCGAATTGCTGATGATGTAGTGGCGGTAATTGCGGGATTGGCTGCAAGCAAAACAAAAGGAATATCCAGTATGTCAGGCGGAATGGCCGAAGGTTTTGCCAGACGGGTGAGTGGCAAGAATGTGACGAGGGGTGTCCATGTAGAAGTAGGCAACCTGGAAGCAGCGATTGATTTAAAAGTAATTGTTGAGTATGGCGAGAAGATTCACAATGTTTGCAGAGAGCTTCAAAAAAATGTAAAAGAAGCAGTTGAAACCATGACAGGACTGTCTGTAGTGGAGGTCAATGTCAAGGTTGAAGGGGTAGCGCTGAAGGAGTCCGCAGGCGAAAACGCGGAGGCACAGCGTGTCCGGTAACAACAGGGTGCGCACAAGTTACCCGCTCAGCTTGTTCATAATAGGAATTGGAAGTGGTTTTGCCATGATTGGAGAGGGTGAGCATAAATCACCCTCTTTTAAATTTTTGACAGATCCTCAATTAAAACATAATTGCATACAGAATGCATAAATCTGTATAAATTTTTTGTTTTTTCTGCCATTTCTTCAAATAACATCAATCTCAAGGAAAGAGGGAGAAAGATGAACGTGATTAAAGACAGGTTGAATCATCTTTTTCCGAAAATGAGAGCATGGAGAAGAACTTTTCATCAGTATCCCGAGTTGTCCTTTCAGGAACAAAAGACTGCCCGGATCGTTACCGCCCATCTTCGGCAATTGGAGCTGGATGTGAAAACGGGAGTAGGCGGACATGGAGTAACCGGTTTGCTCAGAGGGAAAAAAGCGGGTTTGACCGTGGCACTTCGCGCTGACATGGATGCGCTTCCCATTCAGGACCAGAAAACCTGTGCTTATCGCTCCACTGTTCCCGGGGTGATGCATGCTTGCGGGCATGATGGGCACATGGCAATGTTGATGGGGGTTGCCGCTTTGCTGGCAGAGTTTCGTGAGCACTTGTCCGGAAATGTGCTGTTTATTTTCCAGCCGGCGGAAGAATTGGTTCCGGGAGGCGCCAAAGCCATGATTGAAGATGGCGTTCTGGAAGGTGTTGATCAAATTTATGGGGTTCATTTGTGGACTCCTTTGCCAGTCGGAGTGATTGGTACCCGCCCGGGGGAAATCATGGCTGCAACCGATTCTTTTGAAATCCGGATCAAAGGGCGCGGCGGACATGGCGGGCTGCCGCATGAAGCTGTCGATGCAGTACAGATTGCCGCCCATCTGGTGGTCAACTTGCAATCCATTATCAGCCGTCAATTGGATCCCCTGGATTCCGGAGTGCTTGGTGTAGGTACCATCCACGCCGGGCAAGCATTTAATGTTGTTGCTGAAACTTGCTGTTTGCAGGGAACGGTTCGAGCTTTCCGGGAAGAGGTACGCGAACATATTATATCCCGTCTGGAGGGAATTACCAAAGCAACTTGCCAGATGTATGGTGCCGGCCATGAATTGCACTATCACCGGGGATATCCCGCACTTGTAAATGATGAAGCGGCGGTTTTGCGCATCCGTGAAGCAGCCGGAAAAGTGGTGGGGACAAAAAATGTATGGGAGTTAAAACCATTGATGGCGGGAGAAGATTTCAGCTACTTTCTCCAGAAATGTCCCGGGGCTTTTTGCTTTGTTGGAGCCGGAGACAGGGAAAATTTTGTCCATCCCCACCATCACCCGCTGTTTGATTTTGATGAGCAAGCCATGGCTATAGGGGCTGAATTGCTGATCCGGCTGGCGTTAAAAAAGACGTTGCAACCGGAACCCCAAACATCCTCCCTGTTTTCGGAATTGTCTCCATAAAGGGCATTTGCCGCCTTCCCCGTGGTATATCCTGAGATCAGATACAATCAGTGGCAGGAATGAAAAGAGGCACCGTGGCAAATGCTAGTGAACAAGGAGGGATTCTTGATGCATACTTTACGCGATATCATGTCTACCAATGTTTATTCGGTCACACCACAGGACAATGTTTATGAAGTAGCTGAAAGAATGCGCCAATCAAATATCGGGATGATGCCGGTAGTTGATAACGGTCAATTGGTTGGCGTTGTAACAGACCGGGATCTGGTCACCCGCGGAATTGCAAACAAAATGCCAGGCTCCAGTTCTGTCGCCGATATTATGTCAACCAACCTGGTTTATGGCACTCCGGACATGTCAGTGGATGAAGCAGCTCGATTAATGGCAGAGGCTCAGGTACGCCGTTTGCCTGTAGTTGAAAATAACCGGGTTGTCGGGGTCGTTTCCATCGGGGATTTGGCGGTTCGCGAACCTTATCAGGATGAAGCAGGCCAGGCATTGAACAAGATTTCTGAAACGCACAACCCGAATGCATCAAATGACCTCCAATAATTGTTTTCAGTTTTAGGCCGCCAGTTATATCTGGCGGCTTTTTTCCCTGCACCATTTGATGAAATCCCTTGAAGTTACTGTGAAAAGGGTTTAAAATGGGTCACAAACCGGGTAGGAGGTTACATAATGAATAAATCCTATATCATCCGCAAGGATGAACAAAACTCCATTCAAATGGGCGATGGCGTTTATTTGACCTATTTGCGCAAGTCGGCAGACAAATACAGTATCTTTGTCAAGATGCTTCCGGGCGGGGTGTTTCCAGAGCATAGACATAATGAAGGAGAAGAAATTTTTGTGGTGGATGGAGAAATAACATATGGAGAGGAAAAACTGAATCAGGGAGACTATTTATACTGTTCGCCCGGAGTAAGCCGTTCCATCTCCACCAAAGAAGGCTGCTCCCTGTTGATCAGTTCGGTTGCTGAATTGGAAGAAAGAATATTTTCTGAACAAATTCAAAACAATAACAGATTTTCATAAAATCCGGATTGTACCTATTTCCGTATTTTTGGCAGAAATTTCAAAAATATGGTTGCAAGCTTAACCCGATCAACTTTGACAGTTAACCAGGCAAGAAATCTTTTTTGAAAACCGTCATTTTAAATCCCTTTTTTACCTTGTACAGGCATTTTACCAGGGGAAGCTTGTCTACAAAAAGAGAAACAGAAGCAAAAAAGCATTCTCTTTCCAGGGAAAACGGGCCTGAGCCCCGAATGGAAGGGAATGCTTTTTTTATGCATAAAGAGACTGGACAGGCAGCACTCTAAGA
>JBAVDL010000290.1:0-4650 GCA_049587175.1 Thermoactinomyces sp. | reverse complement strand
GTAATCGCAGATGGTAACTTGGCATGCCCGGTAAAAAAAATCGTATCCTTTGCCAACTCTACCACTTCTTCCTAAAGTTCTTTGTACCCTACCAGGCTTTTTTAAGCTTGGATACAAACTGACCGCATCCATATGATGGAAAATTTGAAACAAAGCTCTACCCTTTCCTGAATGAATGAAAGACCAAACCGTGAATAACTTGCCGGTTAGTTAATACAACATTTTTTACGTTGGTTGCCAGGTTGGATTAAGTGCTGTGTTCTGCAATTGATTTTTGACAGCTTGTCAATCAAACTTTGCTAAACAATATAAAAAGACCTGGTTATCCCGTAAAAAACGCTGTCGGGGATTTGCCGGGTCTTATTAGCTGCTTCAGTCAGGGGGAACCTGCCTGTCCACTAATAAAACGGCCTTTATATTATTACTGGTAAAAGAAAAATTCGGCAGCTTGTCTGATTTACATTTATAAAATTAAATAATCCAATAAAGCATGGAAAAAATGAACAAATCGTTAATTTTAATAATATTTATTATAAATATAATGATTTTATACTCCTACTTCATTATAGCCCAGTATCTTTTCAGGCGTCAATAGAATCGATAGACTTGTTTTTCAATAACAAATACAAAAAAACGCATCTGAAATAACAATGGTTTTTGGAAATATCCTCTCATTTTTCCAAAATATTATTTATTTTTGATTAGAATTTATGTTATAGTATAAAAATTTAACAGATAATAAAGTTTCGTTAGTTTTGCTGCCTTGTCCGGATTGCAATCTTGTTGACAGATCTTCATGAACAATTCATAGTTAAAAAGAAATATATGGATGAGGAGATGGAATAGCTTGAATGTAATTGAGAAATTCGGAAAATTTCTGGGAAATACATTTCCGTTCTGGGTATTGCTTATCTCGGTTTGTGCTTTTTATAAACCTGATCACTTTGTCTGGATCAGCCCTTATATCCCCATGTTACTAGGAATTGTTATGTTTGGAATGGGCTTGACGTTGACTGTTGATGATTTTAAAGAAGTGTTTCGCAGGCCGAAAGAAGTTACAATTGGAGTAATCGGGCATTTTGTAATTATGCCGCTCGTAGCCTTCTTTCTGTCTGTTTTGTTGCAGCTTCCTCCAGAGGTAGCAATCGGAGTCATTTTAGTCGGCAGTTGCCCCAGTGGGACCGCTTCCAACGTAATGACCTTTCTGGCAAAAGGAGATGTTGCTTTGGCAGTTTCGATCGCCTCCGTTTCCACCATCCTGTCCCCCATCGTAACACCGCTCCTGATCATCCTGTTTGCAGGAAAATGGACTTATATTGATCCGTTAAATCTGATTGGATCCATTGTTCAGGTAGTTATTATTCCTATCATACTGGCACTGATTATCAAATCGTTTTTCAGACCATTTGCCAAGGCCAGTGAAAAAGTATTGCCGATCGTATCTGTCATCACGATCATTATTATCATTTCCGCTGTCATCGCCGGGAGCCAGCAACAACTGGCACAATCCGGATTATTGATTTTTATGGTTGTTGTTCTGCATAACGGAATCGGCTTTTTATTGGGTTATCTGATGGCCAAACTCTTTAAAATGGACCTGGCCAAGCGCAAAGCCATAACCATGGAAGTTGGCATCCAGAATTCAGGATTGGGGGTAGCCATCGCCATGAGCAATTTCAGTCCGTTAGCAGCGGTTCCCAGTGCTATCTTCAGTGTTTGGCACAACATTTCCGGCTCCATCATGGCAGCGCTTTTTTCCCGAATGAAAGAGAAAAAATAATTGATTGGTAAACATAAAAGCCCCATTACAATACGGGGCTTTTACTCGTCTCAAAGTCTATTAAATATCTCAAGTTCTTCAAGAGTATTTTCCGGAGATAATGAAATGCGTACAGTTTGCCTAATCTCTTCTAATGACTTGCCCATTGCCTGTAAAACATGACTTGGTTTTCCAGAACTACAGGCTGAACCTGTTGATAAAGCAATATAAGGAGCCAATTTTTTAATCAAAACTTCATTATTTTTCCTTACAAATCTTACACTTAAAATTCCTGGAATTTTCTTTTTGTTGTCATGATTTAATTGAATATGATCTCCAAACCGATCCTTTAGGATTTTAGTTAATTTTTGTTCTAGAAACATTAATTTCTCTATATTTCTGTCTAGATTCTCATTTGCCAATTCAGCTGCTTTTCCTAATCCGACAATATTATGTACTGCTAAAGTCCCGCTACGATAGCCGTCTTCTTGAGAACCTCCATGAAGCAAAGGGGTTAATTTTGTTTTCACATTGGCAAGCTGTTTCCGTATGAAGCAAACTCCTATTCCCTTAGGTCCGTGAATTTTATGTCCGGACATTGATAAGAATCGTATTCCAGGTAATTCTTTTAAGTTAATTGAGATTTTCCCACAAACTTGTGTGGCATCTGTATGAAAAAACACCTGATGTTCTCTACAGATTGAAGCAATCTTTTCAATTTCGTTCAGTGATCCGACCTCGTTATTTCCCCAAATTATACTGACTAAAATGGGTTTGTTTTTTTTAATGGCGTTCTCCAGGTCTTGAATATTTATTCTGCCAAATTGGTCTACACCCAGGTAAGTAACTTTCCAACCTTTAGACTCTAAATATTGGCAAGTCTCTAGCACAGATGGATGTTCCGTTTGGGATGTTATAATATGGTTTCCCTGTTCACTATAGGTATTAGCTACACCTTTGATTACCATATTATTGCTTTCTGTAGCTCCACTCGTAAATATTATTTCGTCATCATCACAACCTAGAAGTGTTGCCAAACGTTTTCGAGCCAACTTCACAGCGTTTTGGGCATTTACAGCTAGGGAATAAAATTTGCTAGAGGGATTTCCATACTCTTCCTTTAGATAAGGGAGCATCTCTTCCAGTACTGAAGAAGCTACTTTAGTTGTTGCGCTATTATCAAAATAAATCATTATGAATCATCACCCATGAGAATTAATGTACGAAATAACTTCTCAGAGTTGCCTGCCATCTTGTACTCATTTTTCAAAATGCGAATTCCTCTTTCGAGATGTGCATTAAAAAGATTAGGAAAATATTCTTCATCGGATATTGATTTTCCAAGATGTTGAGCAATTAAACATTTGAATAAATAATCATATTCTCCGGTTAATGTACTGCGATTAAACTCCATACCAGATCGATCGTATTCCGACAATTCGATTGGTGTTGGATCTCGAAGAGATAAAGCAACTGCGATCCTTGCAATAATATTTGGTGTAATATTTAATACCATATGAAGCTGTTTTAAATATTCTTCAGCTGTTTTTGATGTATGCAAGCGATAATTCATGTTCTCATCTCCGTTTTGGTCAACGAAAAATACTGATCCGGGATTATTTTAGTGCTATTTTTGCTATGATGATATTCTAATGTATATTCTCTGGCGATGTATGGGAATAATAGAGTATAAAGATGTTCATCTATTTCTGTGTTGGTAGACAGTATAATAATTTGTTCACCCATTTCAGGTAAAAGCTTCTTAATTAATGCTTGGCGATGTTCGAGGTCTAGTCGACCAAACAAGGTATCAAAAACAAAAGGTAGTTTTCTTCCCGAAACACGAAACACTGCCCAGATTAAACACAAAATCAACAACTCTTTTTCACCAGAGGACAAATGATCTATCTTGATTCTTAACATATGCTGATCATAAAGCTCCACTCCAAATGTGTCTGGATCAATTTGAATCTCATTAATAAAGGTTTTTTTTCTAAACAACGAATTCACCATTTTAATTGCTTCCATTTCAACCTGCCTCAATTTCTTTTGAAATTGGATTCGTCTAAATTTTTTACTGATTTCCATAATTTGTTCAGACAAATATATTGTACTACTAGATTTTTTTTCAACCTCCACTCTTTCCTTATATTTATTCTTTTCTTTTAATAACTTCTCGATTTTTTCGTTCACAATTTCAATCTCTTTGTTTACAGTTTCCAGTTCTATACGTAATTGCTCGATCGATTTTGTTGTTTCTTCAATGTCATTCAATAAATCTTTCAAGTCCAATGCTTCGTTATTTAATTCAATCAATTTTTTTATCTCTTGAGATTTTTTTAGTAATCGCTGATTATCATTATACAGTTGAATATAGTCCTCAGCTTTTATTTGAATCAATGCTTTTTGCATATGTAAAACTTCACTTAATTGAAGACTAGAGGGTTGATGGATCAATGAAATTTTTTCTTCTTGTATATGCTTTTGTATAAAAACTAGCATTTTCTCATATAGTTCGCTAACCAATAATGATTGATTATCTTGAAAATGGTTAAGCAATGCTTCTCTTACTTTAGATTGATCAACCAATTCTTTTAGGTAAGAAATTGCTTCATTCTTCCGTTCATGTTCCATTTGTTTAACAACTTCGGAAAGAAGTGGTTTATTTAAAAAAAATGGAAGTTCATTAGAAATAAATTTTTTGATTTTTTCGTGGTTATTTTGTCTTTTTTGTTCAATCTTTTTTCCTTTTTCAATTAGGCTCTTTTTTTCTTCGTTATGAAGCCCGCCTAAATTACGAAATTGTACTTTTTTTTCAACCAATAGCTCCTCACTGTGTTTTAATTTCTTTTTTAGTAATCGAGATTTTTCCTGAAGACAGGTTCTTTTAT
>JBAVDL010000289.1:0-7397 GCA_049587175.1 Thermoactinomyces sp. | reverse complement strand
CAGGTAACCATCAGGAGCTAAAATCAAGTTTTTCAGTATAAATTTTCCTGAAACCGGGTAACGGAGGTTTTTTATGAACATAAACGGTAAAGCCTTGCGAATTGCTGCGGCAGTCAGTTCAATGGTGATGGAGATTGTCCTGTTGACGCTTGGTGGTGCCTGGCTTGGGAAGAGATTGGATGTTATTTGGGAAACAGAGCCGTTCATGTTGCTGACTGGCGTGTTGCTCGGATTGGGAATTGGTTTTGCCAGCTCGATCTACACTTTGAGAGCACTGCTAAAGGAATGAATTTCTCATGGATTCCTTTAAAATAATCCAACAATGGGTAGTTTGTTTCACTGCCGGAATCCTCACTCTGTTACTGGCCATTTGGTTTATTACTCCTTATCAAAGAATAATAGCCGGTATTTTTCTGGGTATATGTGTAAGTTTGTACAATGTTCTTTACTTGGCCAAAAAAATGAGATCCATTGATGAAAATGCTTTTTCCAAATCATCTGGAAAGTACCGGGGAACCGGTCAGATCCATCGTTATCTGATGGTGGCCTTAGCGATTTTTTTGGCTGTAAAATTCCCTGCATGGTTTGAAGCAACTGCAGTGGTTGCGGGGCTGCCATTTTGCAATATATTAAGCGTTTGTCTGGGGTTTGTCGTGGTAAGACGATCTTTATCCTGGAAAGAAAGGGGGGAATCTGCGGCAAATGGAAAAAACACCTAAAATAGGGTTTGAGTTGGCGGGAATCCCCATCCAGTTCGATGTTACTGTGATGTTAACCACCATTGTCACGTGTATTCTGGTTTTGGCACTGGCAATAGCTGCAACCCGTAACCGTTCACTCATTCCAAAAGGCGTACAGAATATTGTTGAAATGCTGATTGAATTTACACAAGGAATCGTCCATTCCAATCTGGAGGGGAAAAAAGCCGAACGCTTTTACGGTTTTGCGTTTACGCTTTTCTTGTTTATTTTTATTGCAAACCAATTGGGTGTTATGTTCAATGTAGTCACTGAGTACCATGATTCGGTTCCATTGCTACATATTGAGGCGACTCACGCTGGTGGAGGCGAAGAACATAATGCGTATGCCTGGTGGAAATCGCCAACAGCCGACATTAATGTAACCATCTCGATGGCACTTGCAATCACATTGTTTGCTCACTTTTTGGGAATACGAAAGTCGGTCAAACATTATGCCAAGCATTATTTTCAACCTTATTGGTGGATGTTTCCGATTCACATTGTAGACGAACTGGCCAAACCACTTACACACGGCATGCGGCTTTGGGCAAATATTTTTGCAGGGGAAATCCTGATCATGGTTTTGCTTCAGGGGAGCTGGTTTTTGACAGGTGCCCCGCTTATCGTGTGGCTTGCTTACAGTCTGTTTGTTGGAACCATCCAGGCTTACGTCTTTACCATGCTTGCCATGGTCTACATGGCACAAAAGATTGAAAGCGAACATTAACAAAATCTGAATAAAATCGTATGCAGAAAATCCAGGTATCCAAAAATCGTAAATAATAAAAATTCGGTTAGAAGATTTTAAGGAGGAAGAGACATGGAAATCAGTATTTTGGCTGGTGCATTTTTGCTCGCATTTGCTGCTATCGCTGGAGGAATTGGTAACGCAATGGTATACAGTCGCTATATTGAAGGTTCATTTCGTCAACCGGAAATGGAAGGAAAAATGTTTACGCGCTCCTTTATCGGTATTGCGCTGGTTGAAGCGTTGCCGATTATTGCCGTGGCGTTTGGAATCATGTTGCTGCTTGGCATTATTTAATAAGTCCGGTCGATGGACGGGGATTCTTTACAGGTTCCCCGTCTGATTGCGTGATGGAAGAAATGTTGACCGTTCCATTAGCTTGAAGGGAGTGAACTGGATTGTCAATTGAAATCGGCACGATGCTGTTTCAGCTAGTTGCATTTATTATACTGATGCTCCTCGTTTCCAAATTTGCCCTTCGTCCCATTTTGGACACGATGAAGAAACGTCAGGATTACATTGAAGACCAGATCGAGGATGCAGAGGAAAACCGCAAAAAATCGGAGAAGCTGCTCAAGGAACAACGTGAATTATTAAACAAGGCACGCAAGGAAGCCAAGGAAATTATTGAACGGGCAAGAGCCCAAAAAGATCGTGAGTCTGAAGCGATTATCAGGCAGGCGCAAGAACGGGCAGCACGCATTCTTGAAGAAGCAACCAACGAAATCAATCGTGAAAAAGAGAAAGCACTGTCCAGTTTGCGTGATGAAGTGGGAGCTCTTTCGATCCAGCTTGCATCCAAGATGCTGCAGAAAGAAGTGGATAAAAAGGAACAATCGAAGCTTGTTTCCAGCTATCTTGATGAGGTAGGAAGATTACAATGAGCGAAGCAGTGGCAAGGCGTTATGCGAAAGCGTTGTTTGAGGTTGCTTCAGAACAGGATTGTGTAGATTTGATTGAAAAAGACCTGAAACAGATTTCCGATACATTTGCGGCTTCCCCGGAATTGCAGAAACTGTTCATCCATCCCGCAATCGGGGCGGAGCAAAAAAAGGAACTGGCTGCCAAAGTGTTCAAGGGGCTTAACGAGTATACCAGCAATTTGGTCTGCTTGCTGATTGACAGACATCGGGAAGCGATTCTGCATGACATTTTTGGAGAATACAAGGCCCTTGCCAATAAAGCAAAAGGAATTGCAGAAGCGATCGTAACAACGGCGTTTGAACTGACGGACAGGGATAAGGAACAGCTGCTGGCAACTTTTGAACCAATTATCGGGAAAAAAATGAAGATTATTGAGAAAGTTGATTCAGATATCCTGGGTGGCGTAATCGTACAAATCGGTGACCGCCTGTACGATGGCAGCTTGAGGACCAAACTGGACCGCTTTCAGGAGCGCTTGAAACAGGCCAAAGTTGGTTAGACACAGACGGAAGAAAAGATCGGGGTGACATTGATGAGCATTAAACCGGAAGAGATCAGTTCTCTTATCAAAGAGCAGATCAAAAATTACCGCGCCGAAATAGAAGTTACGGATGTTGGTACCGTCATGCAGGTTGGTGACGGGATTGCTCAGGTTCATGGTTTGATGAATGCCATGGCTGGTGAATTGGTTGAGTTTAAGAATGGCGTCATGGGAATGGTATTGAACCTGGAAGAAAACAATGTAGGTGTTATTATTCTGGGACCTTTCCAGGATATTCGCGAAGGCGACCAGGTAAAACGTACGGGTCGCATGATGGAAGTGCCTGTTGGCAAACAACTTCTTGGACGGGTCGTAAATCCGCTCGGTCAGCCGCTTGATGGGAAAGGCCCTATTGAAACGACAGAGTTTCGCCCGGTTGAGTCGCCGGCACCTGGCGTAATTGACAGAAAATCTGTTCATGAACCGTTGCAAACCGGAATCAAGGCAATTGACTCAATGATTCCGATCGGACGCGGGCAACGGGAGTTGATCATCGGTGACCGCCAGACCGGTAAAACTGCAATTGCTCTCGATACCATCATTAACCAGAAGGACGAAGATGTCATTTGCGTTTATGTGGCCATTGGCCAAAAGCAATCGACGGTTGCCCAGGTGGTAGAAAAATTGCGCCGGCATGGTGCGATGGAATACACCATTGTCGTTGTTGCAAGTGCTTCTGATCCTGCTCCGCTTTTGTACATTGCCCCTTATGCGGGTTGTGCGATGGGCGAATATTTCATGTACAATGGTGGTCATGTCCTGGCCATCTATGATGACCTGACGAAACAGGCAGCAGCTTATCGTGAACTTTCCCTCTTGCTGCGGCGCCCGCCAGGCCGTGAGGCTTTCCCGGGAGACGTATTCTACCTGCATTCCCGGTTACTGGAACGGGCGGCCAAACTGTCAGATGCACGTGGCGGCGGTTCCCTGACAGCCCTCCCATTTATTGAAACGCAAGCGGGAGACGTATCTGCCTATATTCCAACCAACGTCATTTCCATTACCGACGGGCAAATTTTCCTGGAATCCGATCTGTTTTATTCAGGCGTCCGTCCGGCGATCAGTGTTGGTACTTCCGTATCACGTGTTGGCGGATCGGCTCAAACCAAAGTAATCAAAAAACTTTCCGGTACCTTGCGTCTGGACTTGTCCCAATACTATGAGCTGGCTGCGTTTGCCCAATTTGGTTCAGACCTGGACAAGGCAACCAGGGCCAAACTGGAACGGGGGCAACGGACAGTAGAAATTCTGAAACAAGAAGAGCATCAACCGCTTTCTGTGGAAAAACAGGCTGTTTCCTTGTATCTGGTTACCAAAGGGTATCTTGATGATATTCCGGTAGCAGATGTGCGCCGCTTTGAAAAGGATTTCCATGATTATCTCGATGCCAATGAAAAAGATATTCTAAAATCGATTCGCGAGAAAAAAGTCCTGGAAGAGGAAACAGAGAAAAAGCTGAAAAAAGCAATTGAAGACTTCAAAAAAGGATTTGCAGTTTCCGAAAAATAACGGATGCAAACAGACCTGTAGCGGAGTCGCTTTTCGCCAGCGGCTCGGAGAGTGATGATTGGTAGCGGAAAGGCGGTGAAATAATGGGGCAATCCATGCGTGAAATCAGAAGGCGCATACGCGCGACAGAAAATATGAGACAGATTACCAAGGCCATGAAAATGGTTGCGGCGGCAAATTTGCGCCGGGCACAGACCAAAGCGGAAAAAGCCCGTCCTTATGCGGAAAAGATACGTGAAGTTATTGTGAGCATTGCCCAGGGGACATCAGGAGCCAAACATCCCATGCTTGAGTCACGTCCGGTGCGTAAAACGGGGTATCTGGTAATCACGTCGGAGCGCGGATTGGCCGGGGGGTATAACAGCAACCTGTTGCGGACATTGCTTCAAACTCTCAATGAACGTCATCAGAGCAAGGACGAGTATGTGATTTTCGCCATTGGGCGTAAAGGACGGGATTTTCTCAAAAAGCGCAATTACCCGGTAATCGACGAAGTTACGGGAATTCCCGATTTCCCCACATATGAGGATGTTCAAAATATCGCAAAAAAAGCTGTCCGTTTCTATTCGGAAGAGAAGTACGACAAGCTGTATATTGTTTACAACCAGTTTGTCAATGCCGTTATTCAGCGTCCGGTAGACAAACAATTGTTGCCACTGACGAACAATGATTTGCAAGAAAAGCCCAGAGGTCCAAAAATGACTTATGAATATGAGCCATCACAGGAAGAATTGCTGTCTGTTTTGCTCCCCCGATATGCGGAAGCCCTGGTGTACAGCGCACTTCTTGATGCAAAAGCGAGTGAATTTGCAGCAAGGATGACAGCAATGAACAATGCGACAGACAATGCAACAGAAATGATCGATACCTTTACCCTGCAACTGAACCGTGCGCGCCAGGCAGCCATTACACAGGAAATTGCAGAAATTGTTGGCGGTGCATCTGCACTGAACGGCTAGACAGGACGGGGAAGCAAATGCCAGGAAACAACTGCATGCTAGTTTAAGGAGGGAATCTGATGAGTTCTGGACGTGTGCTTCAGGTTATGGGTCCGGTTGTGGACGTGGAATTTGAACGCGGACACTTGCCTGAAATTTATAATGCAATTAAGGTAAAGCGGCCTGACGGCAAGGAGTTGGTTTTGGAAACGGCTTTACATTTGGGAGACAATACCGTACGTACTGTAGCCATGTCTTCAACTGACGGATTGGTTCGCGGCATGGAAGCTGTTGATACCGGAGGACCTATCACTGTTCCTGTAGGACGTGCTACATTGGGGCGGGTTTTTAACCTGTTGGGTGAACCGATTGATGAAGCCGGTGAAGTAAATGCAACGGAAAAATTGCCAATTCACCGCCCGGCACCCGGTTTTACTGAACAATCAACGGAACAGGAAATGTTGGAAACCGGAATCAAGGTTGTTGATTTGCTTTGTCCATATGCCAAAGGAGGGAAAATCGGCCTCTTTGGCGGTGCAGGTGTAGGAAAAACAGTATTGATCCAGGAACTGATCAACAATATTGCCCAGGAGCACGGCGGATTATCTGTATTTGCGGGTGTTGGAGAACGTACCCGTGAAGGAAACGACCTGTATTATGAAATGAAAGAGAGTGGCGTTATCGATAAAACCTGCATGGTGTTCGGTCAGATGAACGAACCGCCTGGTGCACGGATGCGGGTGGCCTTGACCGGTCTCACGATGGCGGAACATTTCCGTGACAGTGAAGGCCAGGATGTTTTGCTGTTTATTGATAACATTTTCCGTTTTACCCAGGCTGGTTCTGAAGTATCTGCGCTGCTCGGCCGCATGCCTTCAGCTGTAGGTTACCAGCCTACCCTGGCAACTGAAATGGGACAGTTGCAAGAACGTATTACTTCGACAAAAACCGGTTCGGTTACTTCAATTCAGGCGATTTATGTGCCTGCCGATGACTATACAGACCCGGCGCCGGCAACGACATTCTCTCACCTGGATGCAACAACCAACCTGGAACGCCGTTTGACGCAAAAAGGGATTTATCCGGCGGTTGATCCGCTTGCCTCCACCTCCCGGATTCTGTCTCCGGAAGTTGTAGGACTGGAACATTATCAGGTGGCTCGTGGTGTTCAACAAATTTTGCAACGGTATCAGGAGTTGCAGGACATTATTGCTATTCTTGGTATGGATGAGTTGAGCGATGAGGATAAACAGTTGGTTGCCCGTGCGCGTAAAATTGAGAAGTTCCTGTCACAAAACTTCCACGTTGCTGAGCAATTTACCGGCAACCCGGGTGTTTATGTGCCGGTTAAAGAAACCATTCGCAGTTTCAAGGAAGTACTGGAAGGAAAACATGATGACCTGCCGGAAGATGCATTCTACATGGTTGGCGGTATTGATGAAGCCCTGGAGAAAGCCAAAAAACTTGGTTATACCCGTATGATCTAGGTTCTTTGCCTGGTTCAGACTGACTGACCCTTGCCAAAGGATTTTGCGGTTCAGGCAGGAATGAATTAGGTGAACGGCTTACTCCGTACGTTGGGGAGGTGAAGTCCTGCCATTCCCAAGGATTTAATCTTTGGCGAATGGCCAGGCGAAACATGAGTAAAGTTGAATTGGAAGTTGTAACGCCTGAACGAATTGTTTATTCGGAACACGTTGATATGGTCATTGCCAGGGCAGCCAACGGGGAGATCGGGATTCTGCCCGGACATATCCCGTTTGTGAGTCCGATTGTTGGTGAGACGGTTCGCATCAAAAATGATGGGACGGTAGAACATATCAAGGTTGGCGACGGATTTATTGAAGTTCGTCCTGATAAAGTTACAATCCTTGCGGAATCTGCGATCTTGTCCGATTAACAACTTGTATTTAAGGCTAGATGGATTTGGTTTCTTGCAAGAATCATGCCAGTTTTATGCTGGATAAAATCGGAAATGTTGCTAAATGAATAAGATT
>JBAVDL010000288.1:0-8347 GCA_049587175.1 Thermoactinomyces sp. | reverse complement strand
CAATTTTACAAACGCACCAAACGGTTTGGTGGTAATCACTTCTCCCTGTACGACGGCCCCTTCCTTTAACTCGCTCATTATAACACTCCCGAAGTGTAATTAATTCTGTACAAAAGTACCATTTATTTTTGTAAAAGTCAATGGGTATTTATGCCTGTAACCCAGGCAATATGCCGACTTTTTGTTTTTTATATCTGTTCCGCATGAATGCATAAACCAATATCAACCTTTATAAAATATATTTCTTTATTTCTCAAAAAAAATATGCTAGTTTAAAAAAGTAGTTTTTGAGGAACCTGCATTTGAAGTTTGTTGCAAGCTGGTATTGGATTAACAAATGAGGTGACCCGGAAGCAAGATGATCAGCTGCAAGAAGCAAATTTTCCTGGATTGGCAGGATCATGCCAAAAACCAAACTTGGGAGGACATGACTGTGTATCAGACAGCAAGCGAAGTAAAGATGATTGAGGAAAAAGCAAAAAAAGAGCAGGACGAAGAAAAAAAAGCACAACGTGTTGTTCAGGAAGCAACCAAAACCCGGAAACATGAAAAAAAATAGTGATTGAAATTTGTTTCACCACTTGCAAAAAGGGGAAATCTGGTATCAGGTTTCTCCTTTTTGTATAATAACAAGTAAAAGAATAGTATTTTAGAAATTGCTCTGTCTCCACCTTTCAAGGAAGCGGCCAAGGTACATACTTACAGAAATAGCTTTTTCATGCTTAGACGGGCAAAAGCAAAGAGAAACCGGGCTGAGGGTTCCCTCCTTGCAAAAATCCCAAAAAAATCGGGGCTTTTAATATTCACCCTTTTAAGGCAATTATGATATACTGTTCGTTGATTTGAGTTATAACAATTTGGAATCTCATCTAAAAAAGGTGGATGTAAAAAAATGAGCATCGTAATTCCAACAAAAAAAGATATGTCTCTTCACCTTGGCGGTAAAAAACACATGAATCTTTCTGTCAGCAAATTGGTAGAACACGCTGTCCAAAAAAGAGAAGTCATCCTGACTGAAACAGGCGCAATTCGCGCAACAACCGGAGCATTTACGGGGCGTTCACCCAAAGATAAATTTATCGTTCAGGAACCTTCTGTCTCCGATCAAATTGACTGGGGCACCATTAACCAGCCAATGCAACCCGATAAATTTGAACAGTTATTGCAACGGTTAAGAGCTTATCTTGCTGAGAAAGAAGTCTATATTTTTGACGGTTTTGCAGGCGCCGATCCAGCCTATCGCTTGCCGATCCGGGTTATTAATGAATATGCCTGGCAAAACCTGTTTGTCCACCAATTGTTTATACGCCCGTCAAAAGAAGAACTGGCAAACCACCAAGCAGAATTTACCGTCGTATGTGTCCCTGGTTTCAAAGCCGATCCGGAATTGGACGGAACCAATTCTGAAACTGTCATTGCGGTCAGCTTTGAATATAAAATGGTTGTAATCGGCGGAACTCACTATGCCGGTGAAATGAAAAAGTCCATTTTCAGTGTCATGAACTATTTGCTGCCTGAATATGGTGTGCTGCCCATGCATTGCTCGGCCAATGTCGGCAAAAATGGGGATGTCGCACTGTTCTTTGGTCTTTCGGGAACCGGAAAAACAACCCTGTCTGCCGATCCGGAACGTTTTCTTGTCGGAGACGATGAACATGGATGGTCAGATAAAGGGATCTTCAATATTGAAGGTGGCTGTTATGCCAAATGCATAGGTCTGACGGAAGAAAAAGAGCCGCAGATTTATCGGGCCATTCGTTTTGGATCGGTTCTGGAAAATGTGATTGTTGACGAGGACGGAAAACCCGATTATCATGATTCCTCTCTGACCGAAAACACGCGTACAGCCTATCCGGTTGATTTTATTGAAGGATCGGTTATTCCCGGTGTTGCAGGTCACCCGAACGTGATTGTATTCCTGACAGCGGATGCTTTTGGCGTGTTGCCGCCCATTTCCAAATTGACACCGGAACAGGCCATGTACCATTTCTTGTCCGGGTACACAAGCAAACTGGCTGGAACCGAGCGCGGCATAACGGAACCGGAAGCCACTTTCTCCACCTGTTTCGGAGCTCCGTTCCTTCCCCGTCCCGCCCATGTCTATGCCGAAATGCTGGGTGAAAAAATTGCCAGACATCAGGTTGAAGTTTATCTCGTTAACACCGGATGGACTGGAGGACCTTATGGTGTAGGCAATCGAATGGATCTCAAATATACCCGGGCGATGGTGCGGGCTGCCATCTCAGGCGAACTCAGCCAGGCAGAATATGAAACGGATCCTGTTTTTGGACTGGCCATACCAACGTCTTGTCCCAATGTTCCTGCTGAGGTATTGAACCCCCGCAATACATGGGAAGACAAACAGGCATACGACCAGACTGCACGGCAATTGGCCCAACGCTTCCATAAGCATTTTGCAACCTTTAAGAATGTCAAAGAGGAAATTCGCCAAGCCGGCCCCAATGTCTAGGATGTTAGACCCCAGCCCTGTGTTGCAATTGGCATGGGCTTGAATTCACCTGCAAAGCAAAGCCCAAATCCATTGGCAAAAGCTTGAACCAGCCTGTAAACAAGTGCTTCAGTGCCTTGACCGCTTCCTTGCAAGATGAAGACAGAACCATTCTGAAACAACAAGCCAACCCTTTTCATAAATCCTGTCAGACAGCTCCCGGATATAAAATCCGGGAGCTTTTCACTTCTTTTGCAAATTTTTCCCTAATCAAGTAATTATATTATTTTCCCTTGAAATAAACTTATTTTATTTGATATGATCGGCACAGCACATAAAGGGCGAAAGAAAGGAAGTTGAGTCATGACAAAACCTGTAATTATTGGCGTTGCAGGCGGAACTGGTTCCGGAAAAACTACGGTTGCCAAAAACCTGGTCAAACAACTTTCCGAGTCGGTCATCTATCTGGAACAGGATTCATACTATAAAGACCAATCCCACCTTGCTTTCGAAGAACGGATCAAGACCAACTATGACCACCCGCTGGCTTTTGACAACGATCTTCTGTACCACCATCTTCTCCAGCTAAAAGCCTATCAACCGATTCATAAACCGATTTATGACTACACACAGCATACCCGTTCCAAAGAAACGGTTTACCTGAAACCCAAAGATGTCATCATTCTGGAGGGAATATTAATCCTTGACGACGAACGCTTGCGCGAACTGATGGATATCAAGATTTTTGTCGATACGGATGCCGATGTCCGCATCTTGCGCCGGATTGACCGTGACATAAAACAAAGAGGAAGAACATTGGAATCGGTTATTGACCAGTACCTGAATGTGGTCCGGCCAATGCATCTGCAGTTTGTCGAACCAAGCAAACGATATGCAGACCTGATCATCCCGGAAGGCGGGCACAATCAGGTTGCAATCAATCTTTTGCTTAATCAGATTCGTACTTATCTGCAATCATCTTCTTCCATTTAAATATTTTCCATACGCAATCAGGCCCGGATCTCCTGATCCGGGCCTAAAGTCGTTTATTTGCTTTCTTCGGTCTGCTTATTAAGCTTTTTGAGTTGATCCGTCAAGACACGGAGGCGATTCTTCAACTCTTCGCCCCATTCTTTATCATTCAAGACTTTGGACACTCTCAACAAGTCCAGTGAATGGTCAATTTGTTCGCGTAAAACAGGTTCAATATCTTCTGAATCTTGAAAACTTATCCCGTATTCTTTCCATTCATCGATCATTTCGGGGGTAATTGTATCTCGGAGGGTTACTTCTTTTACGCGATCTTCCCGAGCGTACTCTACCACTAGCTCAAACTCTTCCTTCACGGCTGGATGTACTTGGACATCATGACAGACAGGGCAGTATAACAATGGCACCTTGTGTACCATAATAGACTGCTTGCGATAAGACCCGATAAAACCAATCGTTGACGCGCCACAGCAGTAACTCATGCGCAATCCCCCCTATTCCCACTCATGATCGGCCGTATTCGCTGGTGTATTTTAATATTAACGAAAGTATAAGGTTGTGTATATATTTTATCACAAATCATTATCATTTAAACATATTTATTTAAAGAAAATTTATATTAGACACATAAATATAATTTATTTTGAATATTTATAAGCAGAGTTTTTAGCTGACCACACCCTGATTTTTGACACAACCATTTTTTACTGTAACTGCACCTGTATGATCCGTCCTTTGATCATTTCTGCCTTGCTCGCTTCATCTTTTGTAAAATGGAATCAGCATGGAAAAAGCTCTGTTTCAAACGTTAGGCCTGGAAAAAGAGGGATAACCTGGCAATACAGAAAAGAATAATCAGAAAAATAATAACCAGAAATTTTACCCGCTTTTTCTATATTATTAGCAATCCGAAAAAACAGGTTCCCCCCAACTCTCCAGGCTTATCTTTTTTTATTATTTGTAATACAGGACAAATGTCAGGCTGTGGTTTTTCCGATTTTCCCGGAAATCCATGTTTTTCCCTCTACCCAACGGGCAATCAACATACTGGTCACCGTATTGCCGGTTGAGTTAACCATCGTGGCCGGCGGATCAATAATCGTGGAAATCGCCGCAATAATCGGAAGTGCTTCCGGTGGAAAACCGTAAACAGACAGGATTAACAATTCTCCAATCAAACCTCCGCTTGGTATTGCCCCCATAACGGTACCGACCAGAAGGGACACACCCAGTGCAGAAAGCCAATCAATCGGTTGCGAAAAATCCATGCCAAAAACCCCAAACAAAAAAGCAATTTTCAAAATGCCGCCCATAACAGAACCATCCTTGTGAATGTTGGCTCCAAGCGGTACCGACGTTTCACTGATATCAGACGGCACACCCATTTTACGGGTTGCTTCCAGGTTTACCGGAATCGACGCCGCACTGCTGCAAGTTGCCAACGATACAACGGTCGGAGAAAGTGCATTTTTCCAAAAAATCCGCACTCCGGCGCCTTTTCCGGCCATAAATGCATACAACGTAAAAAATACCAGGAAATAGGCAAGCGAGAGGGGATAATAAAGGAGAACTACCCGCAAATAGTTGCTAAGCAGGCTGGGCCCAAATTCTCCAACCAAAGCAGCGAAAAAAGCCCCCAGTCCGATTGGAGCATAGTACATCACAAAAGAAACCAGCTTCATAAACACTTCTGAGCCTGATTGCAGGAATCTGGCAAACGGTTTGCTTTTTTCTCCCAACAGTGATACGGCAATCCCTGTGAAAATCGAGAAAAAGATCAGCTGAAGCATGTGGTCTTTGGTAAACAACTGGCTGAAATCCTCAACAGTCAGAGTCTTTACCAACTGATCCGCCAGTGTAGCCTGTTCCACCTGCTCCGGTTTCTCCAGAGAAATGCTGACTCCCTCTGCAGGCGGATAGACAATTACCGCCACCAGCATCACGATTGCAGCAAGCACTCCTGTAAATACAAAGACTCCAAACATCCGTGACAGGATACGGCCTAAACGCTTCAACTCCCTCATCTGGGCAATTGAAGACGAAATTGTAAAAAAGACGAGCGGCACAACGAGAGTAAACATCAAATTAAGAAAAATCTCCCCTAAAGGTTTCAAAATGAGCGCATCTTTTCCAAGCCAAACTCCTGCCAATGCTCCCAGAATAATTGAAGATAACAGGATCAATGAGAACCGATATGCCTTCATTTTTGTCACCACCAATCATTTGTCTGTAACTATTTAATTTTATAATAAAAACTGCCATCTGAGTTAAAACAAAACTAGCATAACATATAAAAGTAAATTTTTGGGTTCGCTTGATAAAATAATTTCCCCTCAGCTATTCCAGAAATATCCGGTTGGCAGGTTTGATTTTGCCGGATTCAGAACCATTGCTTTTTAAATTCGGCAAATAAAAAAAACCGTTTAAAAAAACGGTTCAGCTTATCGACAAAGTGAAGGTGATTTTGATCAAATACCGCTGCAAAGCGAAAGTATTTCCTTCATTGACATAAAAAAATCCTCCTGCCAAGAATTTTTCTCATCACAGTTAACTTTCCGCCAGGTGAGAGATTCTTCCCAGGAGGATCTTCATTCAATTAGTCTTCTTCACTTACAAGCGCTTCGTATTGGTCAGCATCCATCAATTTATCCAATTCGGCGGGATCAGACATTTCCACAACAATCATCCAGCCATCTTCATATGGGGAATCATTGACATTTTCCGGTGATTCTTCAAGCGCACCGTTTACTTCCAGTACTTTTCCGCTAACCGGTGCATACAATTCGGAAACGGTTTTTACAGATTCAACACTGCCAAATGATTCATCAACTGTCAGTTCATCGCCAACTTCCGGCAGTTCCACAAAGACAATATCCCCCAACTGATCCTGGGCAAAATCCGTAATACCAATCTGGACCTTGTTGTCTTCCAGCTTACGTACCCATTCATGTTCTCTGGAGTAAAGCAATTCTTTTTGCAAGTTCATCTTCTGTTCCCTCCGCTATTCGATTTCTCCCAAAACACGTTCCAGCGGACGTTTCAGCATGTTCAATGCCTTTTCCCCAGCGGAACGGTGTCTCAACAGTCCTTTAGCATCAAACAAGTAAAAAGCCGGTACGAATTCGTTTTCAAAGGCATCCACCACACGATGGGCGTTGTCAATTCCCTGGGGATGCTTCAATTCGTATTTTACTATGTTTTCTTTTACCGCGTCTACATCTGTATCCTTTTCAGAACGCGGCATATGAATGCCAACCAGTTTCAATTGCGGATATTCATCCCGCAATTTGTTAACATCGGGCAAGCTTTTTTTACACATTCCGCAACTGATGGACCAAAAGTGAATCAGAACCGGATTTCCCAGAAGATCCTCTTTGGTTGCCTCTCCATTAACCCACTCGGTCACCCCATTGATTTCGGGCATTTCGGTACGCAAACGCAAAGCCATGAATCATTCCTCCTTGTTTTATGGACAACAAAGGACCTAACGCTCTGTTAGGCCCTTTGAAATCTGCATTTGAATTAAAGAGTTGCCTGACCA
This sequence comes from Thermoactinomyces sp., assembly GCA_049587175.1. Taxonomy (GTDB): domain Bacteria; phylum Bacillota; class Bacilli; order Thermoactinomycetales; family Thermoactinomycetaceae; genus Thermoactinomyces. Next base: position 1,367 of record JBAVDL010000288.1, on the reverse strand, counting down.
GGTTTCCAGTCAGCCGGGCACAAGCCACCTGTTTGCAGAGCTTGCAGTACGCGAAGTGTTTCATCTACGCTGCGGCCGATATCATTGTCGGATACAACTTGGTAACGAACAATGCCTTCCGGATCAATGATAAACAATCCGCGCAGGGCAATACCTTCATCTTCCAGAAGAACACCATAATCTCTGCTTACTTTATGGGTTGTATCTGCACCCAACGGGTAATTGATTTTGCCAATTCCATTTTCTTCCCGTGGTGTATTGATCCAGGCAAGGTGGGAATATTTACTGTCCGTACTTACACCAAGAATTTCTGCATTCAGATCTGCAAATTCCTCATAACGATCGGACATAGCTTTAATTTCAGTCGGACATACAAAGGTAAAATCAAGCGGATAGAAGAACAGGACGAGCCATTTGCCTTTGTAATCAGACAATCTGACTTTTTCATCAAGTGTTTCAAGGTTTTTGGTGCTCTCCATTTCAAAATCGGGAGCCGGCAATCCTACTAAGCGTTGTGCCACCAGAAATACCTCCTTATGATTCTAAGTACTGTGTTCTCAACTTGCCGCTGTGACCATCTCGTCCGGTTACAAGTGTCTTAACCGGAGGGACAGTTTGTTGGGCACAAATTTAAAATAACATAAATCCTAAATTGTAGTCAATACTAATTTATATTTGTTTTAAACTAAATATTATTACAAAACGTTGAAGATTTATTTCCAAAAATGCTATATTCTCCTGATCGGATACACTGTTTCAATTTCGCCTTGCCCAATATTTCTTCTGCTTTCAGTTTAAACAATTCCGGAAAATAGTATACCTTGATTTACCAGGCTTTAAACTTTTAACAACTTATTAATCAATAAAGTTTGATTTCATTTTTAAGCATTTTGCGAAACAGTTTTCAAAAAAATAATTTTGGCGGAACTTGCGGTACTTCCTGCTCCAAAAAACGAAAATGTCTGCTAACAGCGAATTCAGATTATCCCTTTCGGGTAGAAGCCCGTCTTTTCAAACCGGTACCACCAGACAGGCTGTCAATTGGCAGAATCCTTTTCTTTTATTCTTTCCCATGGTGTACGACGGGGAATCCACCTCGGTACATTTTCCCGGTAGATGATATATTCTTCGCCAAATCGCTTTACCAGCCCCGGCTCTTCAAAAAACAGGATAAAAAAGTGAATAATCAGCGAAAACAGAAGAAACCAGCCCAACAGATAAAGAGAGCCAAATAAAATCGCTTCGCCTGCCAAAATAGAGAAAACACCGCAATACATAGGATTTCGCACATGCCGGTACGGTCCGGCAACAACCAGTTTTTGCGTAGGATCCATCGGCAACAATGTTCCTTTTCCAATCTCTTTAAA
>JBAVDL010000287.1:0-2033 GCA_049587175.1 Thermoactinomyces sp. | reverse complement strand
GCAAGAGGCAGATTGTATTAAAGGAAGAAGAAGAGCGGAACTTTAGATGAATTCAAATGGAAACATTTTTCCCGGAAAAAGAATCCGGGAAAAATGTTTAGTTGTGCGCCCGGCATGGGTGTAATCTCTAGGGTGAAAGTCCCGAGCCACGAAGGCAGAAGTAGTGGTTAGCTAAACGCAAGGGTGTCCACGGTGACGTGGAATCTGAAGGAAGCGAGCGGCAAACTTAGGGTCTCTCGGAATACGAACTTCATATAAGGCTAGGTATCATTGGATGAGTCTGCAATACAAGATAAAGTCCTTTCTGCCGAAGGTGGTACAGAGTAGATGAAGCAGATAGATGGAAGGAAAGATTACATCCTTACCCGGGGAGATCTGATGGATATGTGAAGTGCCCTTCATAACCTACTTAGTGATAAGTAGCTGAACCATCAGAAGTCAGCAGAGGTCATAGTACGAATCGGTCTAGAACGATTCGGAAGGACTGAACAACTAAGAGAGAATAGCCCTTTGCATTCAGTGGGTCATGATGAACACAGAAAACGTAGTACCTCACTTGAGGAAGGAAACGGTGAATTCCGTGGGGGACCTCTTGGAGGGTGGAGTGACCGCTGGCATAAGAAGATAAGCTATTCACGGAAGGAAGATTAACGATGCTTTTGAAACAAATCCTGTCACGGGAGAATATGCTTCTAGCATTGAAACGAGTAGAAAAGAATAAAGGAAGCCATGGTGTTGATATGATGCCCGTACGAAACCTGCGTCAGCACATAGTCGAAAACTGGTCATCCATAAAAGAGGCGATTCTCAAGGGTACCTATAATCCAATGCCTGTCCGAAGAGTCGAAATCCCGAAACCTGATGGCGGTGTTCGGTTATTAGGTATTCCAACCGTGACAGACCGTTTGATTCAACAAGCAATTGCCCAAGTATTATCGAAGATATATGACCCCATGTTCTCCGAACATAGTTATGGGTTTCGTCCGAACAGAAGTGCCCATGATGCAGTGAGGAAGGCAAAGGGCTATATTCGAGATGGCTTTCGTTGGGTAGTAGACATGGACTTAGAAAAGTTCTTTGACAAAGTAAACCATGATAGACTGATGAGCACACTAGCGAAAACAGTTAACGATAAACCATTACTAAAGCTAATCCGCAAATATCTGCAGGCGGGTGTCATGATTAACGGGGTTGTTTCAAGTACAAGTCAAGGTACACCACAAGGCGGACCTCTTAGCCCACTATTATCCAATATCGTATTAGATGAATTAGATAAGGAACTTGAAAAGAGAGGGCATAAATTTGTTCGATACGCGGATGATTGCAATATATATGTGAAATCCAAAAGGGCCGGAGAACGGACCATGGCTAGTATTCAACGGTTCATTGAAGAAAAACTACGCCTAAAAGTTAACATTAAGAAGTCGGCTGTTGACCGGCCATGGAAACGAAAGTTTCTAGGATTTAGTTTTACATCCGCCAAAGAACCGAAAATCCGTATAGCAAAAGAGAGTATAAAACGGATGAAAGAGAAGGTACGGGAAATTACCTCTAGAAAGATGCCATATCCAATGGAATATCGAATAGCGAAACTAAACCAATATTTAATTGGATGGTGCGGATATTTTGCATTAGCAGATACGAAGAGCGTCTTTAAAGAACTTGATGGATGGATTCGCCGACGATTGCGTATGTGTTTATGGAAGAACTGGAAAAAACCAAAAACGAAGATACGCAACCTCATAAAATGAGGGGTTCCAAAGGGGAAAGCCTATGAATGGGGGAACAGCCGGAAAGGTTATTGGCGAATTTCAAAGAGTCCCATATTACACAAAACCCTTGGAAACTCGTACTGGAGTAACCAAGGGCTTAAAAGTCTGCAAAAGCGTTATGAATTCTTGCGTCAATTATCTTAGTTGAACCGCCGTATACGCGACCCGTACGTACGGTGGTGTGAGAGGACGGGAGTTAATCACTCCCTCCTACTCGATCAACAGCAAATTTTAATACAGATGAATTGAAGGCAGTATTGG
>JBAVDL010000286.1:0-1852 GCA_049587175.1 Thermoactinomyces sp. | reverse complement strand
GGCCGCCATCCGGCCGAAGCGGCTCGGCCATCGACCCCCGGTACAAAGGGGTTGCTTCCGAAGCAATCGCCAAGGCGCCGCCCGGATGGGCGGCATTTTTGATGGCATGCACGCCGCTTTCGCAGCGAATTCACAGCAACAGGTATCCCAACCCGACGCCCGCTCCCCCGAACACCAGGGAAAAACCCCAGTTCCACCGGGAAATCCGATAGGGTGACAGGCCCAAGCGTTCACTCAACAGAATCACCGTCGTGTTGTAGGGGCCGGCCACGTCCGGGGCCACGCTGGAGGTCACCAGCACGATGGCCATACTCAACGGGGAGATGCTGTCGAGGAACGGCTGGATAAACACGCCCACCAGGCTCAGGGTGACAAGGGTGCTGATGCCCAAAAAGGTCATGCCCAGCATGAACCATTGGATGGTGACAAACAAGAGAAGGGGATGATCCTTCACGGGCTGAAAAAGCGCCTGAAGGCCATCCATGACCGTCGACTGCTGGATCATTCCATTCAAAAATCCGACGGAGAAAAAGAGAAGCACCATATTTTGCAGCTGCGGCGTCTGCCGTCTCCAGTTCAAAAAGCTGTGCTTCGCGTACCGCCTCCAGCGGCCGATCAGAGCCGCCCAACCCGCGGCGTAGGGGATGATCGCAAGGGTTACGGCGGTGAAGAAACGGACCCCCAAAAGCGCTTGCACCAGCAAAACAAAGCCCATAAAGAGAACCAACACCGCCAACAGACGGATCCAGCCGAGTCGAACCGGTCCATGCAAGGGGCCCCCTGGACCGGATCCCGCCCATTCGACGGAACGGTATCGCCGGCTCAACACCCCATCCGCCGTGAACAGGGCGGAAGAGAAAAGGAGCAACCAGGGAAGCATCGCCGTAAAATCGACCTGGGTCATTTCGACCACCAGCGCGATCAGCACCTCCAAGGGACTCCAGACCGTTCCCAACGCAAATCCCCGCAAAACCGTTCGGCTCAACAGCTTTTGTTGAAGGGAGGACGAAAGGCCGGCGAGATGCCGCCTGATCAGGTCATAGGCGATGGGAATCGCCGCAAAAAACAAAAAAACCGTCAACAGATAGCTGACGAGGGAACCCCGGATGTAAATCTTATCCAACCGGCGAACCGGAACCCGCAGCAGCCGGTGCAAGGAGAGGTCAAAGCGCCCCACCCTCATCAGGCTTTGAAAAAAGGGGAGCACCAACAACAGGGCCAGCAGCATCGCAGGAGAGGTCATGTATTCCGGTACCTCCTGCAGAGGGATCCCCTCCGCCCAGGCCAGGCCGATCCCGGCCATGAAAAAAAGGGAACCGATGATTTGATACAATCGGTTGGCCCCCGGAAATGACAGGAGAACGCTGAGGAGTCCGACCAGACCCAAGGCGACCTTCACGACCTCCGACGGCGATAAAAGCATCAAGAAGTACAGGAGCACCAACAGGGAATAAAAAAAGAGCCGGGCACAACGGTGAGTCTTTCTCATCTGGTCATGGACCTCCGGAACGGATGGTACCGAATGATCGATCAAATTCTGCAGCTTTTTGGAAGCGTTGCCTGACAGGTGGATATGGAAAACCCGATCCCTGCAAAATCATCAACCCGTTGTCAGACCGGAGCAACCTCAGCGAATCCGTCTGCCTGCGGCCGAAAAAAGGCTGCCTTATGAAAGGCAGCCAATTCAACGCGATTGAGACGATCTTGGCTTCAGCCCGCCCCGGGGTTGCTATGTTGGGGAGCTACATCTGCAACGGAAATGGCCGCGTTAGCTTCGAAGCCAACCCAGGCGACGGACAGGATCGCAGCTGCGACAAACAGGAGTTTAAACCATTTCAAGGTTTACACCTCC
>JBAVDL010000285.1:0-3666 GCA_049587175.1 Thermoactinomyces sp. | reverse complement strand
CCCCATTGAGGCCTATGAGCATGGCTCCCTGATTGCCTGGGAATCCGGTACTGCTACAACTTATGCCCTCCATGCTGCCCAGGAACGTGGACAACTGTACATTTCTCCCGGAACGGAAGTATATGAGGGAATGGTTGTAGGAGAACATATCCGCGAAAATGACCTGGAAGTAAATGTTTGCAAGAAAAAGCATTTGACCAGTATTCGCCGGGCAACCGCCGAAGAGGCATTACGCCTGGACACACCGCGATCCCTGAGCATTGATGATGCACTGGAAATTATGAAAGAGGACGAACTATTGGAAATTACGCCCAAAACCTTCCGTTTGCGCAAAAAATTTCTGTCGAGAAGTGAACGGAACAGGCAGAAAAAATTGGCCAAAACAAATAGATAAAAAAGAAAGAGCTGGATCAGGACCGGCTCTTTTTATTTTGGGCAAGCCACTCGTGATAAGAGAGACGTGGAATGGAAAACATTTTCCCGCGCCGGACATAAGTCGTTCCCGCCATGCGTCCTACAGGCCGCAAAGTTTCTGTATCAACTCTCCCGGACAAGTAAAGTTCATCATCAAGATGAAAGCAGACGATTTCACCAATAAAAAAATCCGCATTTGGCCTGTCTTTTGCTCCCCCCAACGGCAAGTGTTGAAACAATCTGCACTCCATCTGAATTTTTGTCTCTTTTATGCGCGGCACCTGAATGACCGAAGAAGGAACCAAATGAAAGCCGACCCGTTCTGCCTCGCTTTGCTCCGGCGGAAAATCAACGGCCGTTTCATTTACCAGGGACACAATATCTTCACTGACCACCTGCACAACGAATTCACGTTGCTCCACAATGTTCCGTGCCGTATCCTTCATTCTCCCATCCTCTTTCCGGATACATGAAAGGCCAACAAGCGGCGGTTCCGTTCCGATCACATTAAAAAAACTGAACGGAGCGGCATTGACAACACCTGATGAGCTGACTGAAGTTATAAAAGCGATGGGCCGCGGAAGTATACTGCCAATCAGTAACTTGTAATTCTCCTTTTTTGTTTGCGTCCCCGGGTCAATCTGCATCGCTGTCACCGTTTTTATCCGGTAACCAGCTGTACAAATACCGGGGATCTTCATTTTGAAGCGCTGTCTGTGTCAGTTTCAGGGGACGGAATGTATCAATCATTACTGCCAGTTCATTTGTCCTCTCTTTTCCAATGCTTTCTTCGGTTTTCCCGGGCTGGGGGCCATGCGGCAGTCCGGTCGGATGAAAAGTAATGGATCCCTCGCTGATTCCACGCCGGCTCATGAAATTTCCTTTCACATAGTACAACACTTCATCACTGTTCACATTGCTGTGATAGTACGATGCCGGAATAGCCAGCGGATGATAGTCATACATCCGCGGAACAAATGAACAGACCACAAAATTGGGCCCCTCAAATGTCTGGTGGACAGGCGGTGGTTGATGAATGGAACCGGTAATAGGTTCAAAATCTTCAATATTAAAAGCCCATGGATACAAATACCCATCCCAGCCGACCACATCAAATGGATGAAAGTCATAAGTATAACTGTGCAAGCTGCCGCGAACCTTGACACGCACTTCATACTTTCCTTTCTCATCCCTTGTCTGCAAGGTTTCAGGAAGACGAATATCCCGTTCACAAAACGGGCTGTGCTCCAGGAACTGGCCAAACTCATTCCGATACCGGCCGGGAGCAGTAATTTCCCCGCCTGATTCAATCACCAGAAAGCGCTGGTTTTGGCTTTTCATCCTGATCCGGTATGTTGTCCCGACCGGTATAACCAGATAATCCCCGGGACGGTAAGGCAAATCGCCAAAAATGCTCTCCAGCACGCCTTCTCCTTCATGAACAAAAATAATTTCATCCCCGTCGCCGTTACGAAAAAAATAAGACATCGGTTCTGCAGGAGAAGCCGTGGCAATCGCTACATCTTCATTGACAAGCCAGTAAATCCGGCCGTCAATCGGGTCTTTTCCCCCTTGCGCCTGAAAAGTGAGCAAATGCCGGTGATAATTCGCTTCTTCCTCGGCCAGGGGCACGGACCAGGAACGAATCCATCTGGCTGCACTCACCTGCGTTGGAGGATTAAGATGATACAGGATCGATGCTTTTCCCGAAAAACCTTTTGTCCCCATTACTTCTTCTTTATACAGACGGCCATCAGGCTGTCGGAACTGGATATGCCTTTTGGGAGGCACTTTGCCCAGGCGATGGTAAAATGGCAACCTGTTTTCCTCCTATCCTTTTAGTAATTTGAGTGCCAATTTTATTTTAGCAAAATTCGGTATATTTATTCTAAAACAATAGTTCGGATGATTTTTTTGTTTTGTTTTCTGTTGCAGGAAATTCACATTTCACACCGAATTATCTTCTTGGCAAAAAAGAAATACCCGAATCCCGTCAATCCTCCTTCATATTTATTTCAATCTGTGTAACATTCACCAAATTGGCTATATACAAATAAGGCAGACAATAACTGAAAGCCTTCATCTTGCATGACTGCACAAAACACGGTTGCCATCCGGTCTGTCTGCAAACTCTGTTGTATCAGAAGACCAGAAGAAGGATGATAGGAAATGAAGATCATCAAAAATATCCTGATCTGGCTAAGTTCCATCCCGATAGGAATTATCGTTGCCATTCTGGTCAGCACTTTTGTCTTTCACCCGACCAAAGTGCTGGGGAAATCCATGGAACCGACGATCAAGCCAAACAAGCACATTTACGTATCCAAACTTGAACATACTTTTTCTTACCAGCCCCGTTACGGTGACATTGTTATAATCGACAGCCGGATCCACCACCCACGCACCGTAATGGATGATTTTCTCAATTCTCCGGTCATCCGTTTGTTTTTAAAAGATCAACCGCACTATCTGTGGATAAAAAGAGTGATCGGATTGCCCAGTGACGTGATTGAAATCAAAAACAACCAGCTTTACCGCAATGGTAAACTGCTTAAAGAAGACTACATCAAAGAGAAGATGAATACCCCGGATTTGAAAATTAAAATTCCGGATGGAAAGATTTTTGTACTTGGAGACAACCGAAATCAAAGCCTTGACAGCAGGCAAATCGGTTGTATTCCTCTTGATCATGTAATTGGGGTTAAAATTTTTTAACATCTTTTTTTCTTTTGGTTGCAACCAATTGGAAGGTTAGCCAGTCTAATGGAAAAAGACGTTTTTAAAGGCAGGTTTTTTTAGTGAACAAAGATCTGATTATTTCCGGTTTGTCGTTAGGGTTTCTGTTCTTTATCGCGGGCTGCATGATTTTGTTATCAAATCCCAGTCTTCCCATGACACCTGATCAGATCCATCTGCCAGCTACAGAATTTGCACCTTGATCTAATCGAAGAAACTTTTGCAGATATCCAATAATTCATTTGCGGGCCTTACCGGCATCCTTGTGGGGAAACAAGGAGCGTTTGCTTTCGGGCGGGCTCACTTGTGCCTAAACCGTTTTCCCGTATTCCCCAGGCAAACACTTTGAACTGTTCCCACACAAAGAGCGAATTCAGGTTGCCTCAAAATCCCATAATAATCCTATGTGGTAAACCGGGCTGCAACTTGCGGTACCTGTTGGAGCGCTCTGGCAAAAATGGCTTCGGCTTCTTGCGGATTGGCTGCCATTCCTTCGGCAATCAGTGACTGGATATC
>JBAVDL010000284.1:0-2632 GCA_049587175.1 Thermoactinomyces sp. | reverse complement strand
GCGGAGGATGCTGTTTCTTTAGTCCATTCCCAAGTATCCGAAACCTTTTCTTTGGCCCAGTTCCAGGCACTTTCCAATGATCCGCTGATCTTTTTCCAGATTCCTTCTTCTTCTGCCTGCGCATTTGGGGATATGGGCGGATTATTTTGCATTTGGGAAGGTTGTTCATATTCTCCGAAGTCTCTCTGCACATCCGGAATTTCAAAACTTCCGCTGTCCAGCTCGGCATAGCCTGTGCAATTGCCAAAAATACCTTCACCCGCTACTGCGAGAAGGAAGATAACCATCCACCGAAGGAGAATCTTCATATTAATAGAACCTCCTGCAAAAATTCGGTTTGGGGCTTTTTAGGTATTGTTATTGTATTTTTATATTGATAAATAAATAGCCGAATAAAAAACATGAATACACATAAAAAGTTGTTAGGGAGATAACATCAGAACCAATATACCGTATACTGATCTGAATGTGTCCCGCTGGCAAGTCATCATTTTTCACCTTTCTCCAGACACTACTTTTAATCAAACAAGTTTGGGTAATGCCACGAATTTATAAGTATGTTGTTGAAGCCAAATACTAGCTAATGAAAAAGAATGTAAAGAAGATAGAGGGTGGCAAAATGCCAGTTCTTTTTCAAAGAAAAGTGCGAACAACAAGTTTCATTCATTGCTTTTGGTCTAGACACAAATCAGGAAAAAGATAAAGAACAAATCGAAAAGAAAAGTCAGCAGGTGATCGTTGGCATTGGGAGAGGCAAAAAATGAAAACCAACTCACGACACATCTGGAATACAAAAAACTGATAGGAAAATCAGCATGGCAGACAAGCTCCAAGTACATCAATCAATAAAACAAACTATCATTCCTCTTCAATGAGGTGTATCGAGCCTTGGATAAGTTTGACATCAACGATGCCCGTTGGTTGTTTCAATCCTCTTTATTGAGGTGTATCTATTGAGACTTCGGCTTTGCCAGGCGCTGGCTCAGCTGCCGCAGTTTCAATCCTCTTAGATGAGGTGTTTCTATTGAGACCATACCCGATGGTGAACGATCTTGCCTGGGCCACCGCGTTTCAATCCTCTTAGATGAGGTGTTTCTATTGAGACTGATCAGCCAGGTCTTTAAACCGTTTTAATACTTCGTTTCAATCCTCTTAGATGAGGTGTTTCTATTGAGACTTTAACCAAGGAGGAAACAAAATGAAAGTCATTGTTAGTTTCAATCCTCTTAGATGAGGTGTTTCTATTGAGACCGACTCCGGTTTTCTGTTCAAATCGATCATGGATGTTTCAATCCTCTTAGATGAGGTGTTTCTATTGAGACTCATGAAACCAAAGGTCATCCAACTACCGGAGCGGTTTCAATCCTCTTAGATGAGGTGTTTCTATTGAGACCCTCTGGATGCCAAACCCCAGAAGCATCATTCTCTTTGTTTCAATCCTCTTAGATGAGGTGTTTCTATTGAGACCAAACGATACAATAAACTTCCTTAATTCCATGATGGTTTCAATCCTCTTAGATGAGGTGTTTCTATTGAGACAGCGTTCGCTGTAACCGTTGTTATTACTGGGCTTCTACATCAATTTCCGAACACCTCCTTTTTTAAGCAAAATTTTCGAGTTATTTTCCTTTCCGTTTGCCAGTTGGAAACTCAGTTTTTCCTTATTTCATGCGGGTTTTGGTGTTTCCGAACAACCCCCGGCTTTTTTTCGAAGCTCCTGGTGTTCGGAAAAGGAGAAATAACTGCCTCTTTGATAAGCCCGATTATATCATAACAGAAAAAATTCTCCCTGGTTTATGACCATTGGGAGAATACGTAAAAAAATCATGGGAATGGGCAAAACGGAGTAACTTTTTTATCAGGTTTCGTTTAGCCGTGAGAAGGATCACCAGCGGCATGACGCTGGATAGATTGGAAGATAACGTTCCTGTTCATCTCTCTTTTACCTTCACCCAGAAATTTCAACTTAGGTGTGAGGAGGATCACCAGCAGCATGACGTTTGATAGGCTGGAAGGTAACGTTCCTGTTCATGTCTCTTTCACCTCCTTCGAGTGTCTCCACATAGGAAGAAAAGAAGTCCAGGGCATAGTTTTTAAAACTGGGATCACCGATGCTTTTTAGATAATTGGCCAGGATCATGAGCAGTTCATTTTTCTTGTCCAGAAAAGTGTGCTGATCAGCCAGCTTTAATGCTTCATTCAGAATAGAAAGGGCTTGATCCCGTTGCCCGTCTTTCATCAAACATTTGCCCAACCCGGTCAGGGCCACAATTTCCAGATAGATATCATTTGTTTTGCGGCTGTATTCCAGAGAAAAAGAGAATTCTTTTTCTGCATTTTTGATATCTTCCTGTTTATAGTACAACATTCCCAATTGTGAGTAAACGTAGGCCAGCAGATACTCTCGTTTGATTTTTTTCTTCAGGTTGAGGGCAGTCCGAAAACAGCATTGCGCCAGACGGATTTTGCCGGTCTCTACAAAGATGCTGCCCAGGGTTGTCCACAGTTCCAGCGACCGCTCATACATTCCATCAATTCTCGCCAGTTCGATCCCTTTCAGGGCAAACTTGACAGCTTGCGGATAACGTTTTGCTTTTGCCAGCAGTTTGGCCTCCATTTCATACATGTTTAA
>JBAVDL010000283.1:0-6432 GCA_049587175.1 Thermoactinomyces sp. | reverse complement strand
GTACAAGATGTCCCATCAGTGCGAGGGCTTTTCGTGAATTCAAATCATTCCTGGAAACAGAGGAAGGAACGGAACTGCCGGCAGGTGTTGTGCTTGTGGTGGAAGACCGTCCCGTTTCCAATGCGATTACGGAAAAATTCGGCATCAGGCATGCATCACCGCAGGCCATTTTGCTGAAAAACGGAAAAGTATGCTGGCATGCATCCCATAACGATATTACGTCCGCATCATTAACGGATGCTGTAAAAACAAACCGTTAAAAACAAGAGAGGTGAGGTTTCTGCCGGGGGAGCCCGGCAGAAGGAATTATGAAAGAGTTGGGAGAGGGCGCATGGAAGAACGTAGCAGATGATTTTTTGGATCGGCTTCAGCGTCACCAGCGATATCTGTTTCAGATCGCTTACCGGTTGACGGGGAATCGGGAAGATGCCATGGATCTGATGCAGGAAACCTTGTGGCAGGCACATCAGAAATCCGATAAATACGTATACGAGAAATCGTTGAAAGCCTGGCTCAGAACATTGATGACAAACCGGTTTCGCGACCAGAAACGAAAAAAAAGCGTGCCGGTTGTAACATTGGATGATGACTTTGTCCAGGGAGAAAAGTCATATGTATTCAATCTTTCGGTAGAGGAGCAGGTGGAACAGAAAATCCTTCTGGAACGGATTATGCAGGAAATTGGCAAATTGCCGGAAATTTATCAACGTGTCCTGCACTTGCGCCATTTTCAAGGATATACATACCTGGAGATCAGCAAGGAGTTGGGAATTCCGGAAGGAACAGTAAAAACACAGTTGTTTCGCGCCCGCAAGATGCTTAAAGACCGGTTAGCCAGCAAGGTTTAAGGGAGATAGCTACATGAATTCCGACTGTAAAGAAATGGAATTTTTAATCCAGCTTTATGTGGACGGGGAAATAAAAAAGGATGAATTGCAAAGGTTGGAAAGGCATTTGAATGAATGCCGGCAATGCAGGGATGAACTGGACCAATTGGTACAACTCGTCAATTCTCTGGAACAATTGGGGGAAAGAGAAAGGGAGTTGATAAAAAGCAGATTGCTCAACTGGGTCAAACGGACTGTCGTGATCGCTTCCATTCTGTTGTTTTCATTCACGTCTCCTCTCCATACCAATCCAAAACCGATCTATTCAGGTGAAAAAGTTGTCGAGGGAAGATTGACGGTTCTGGCGACAGGGCAGGAAACCGTTTATATTCCTGAACATAAAATCATTCAGTGTCTGAAACCAAATCACTGGACAAGTTCCATATCCGGAACGGCGTTAATTTATCCCTGTGCTGTTCCTGCATTTATCAAGCGGAAACATTCTTTAAACAAAACGAACCGTATTATTTTTGTACGTGTTTCCGACCCTGTCGCCCTCAAGGGGCTTTTCAGTACGATTGGGCTGTCCCGGGAGAATGTCAAAAAAACAGTTGAATTTCCTGTATCCGTGATGGTAAAGCTGTCATCCAAACCGGAGGTTTCCGTTTTCAAGTTTACAAAGACGGAAGAAGGAGTTCGCAGGTGGTATGAAAACTGGACAAACCAGATTTTGCAAACTTCATATTAATGGGTGACAATTTCGTCATTTTTCGATATAATATCGGAAATTATTTTAGGTGAGAAGAGAGGAGACAGATGAGTGAGTGAGCAACTGCAAAACTTGCGAAAACAACTGGATGAAATTAACCTGAAATTATTGGATCTGTTAAGCCAGCGTGCTGCTTTGGCCCAGCAGATTGGTGAAGTAAAGAAAAAGCAGGGAATCAACAAATTTGACCCGGAACGGGAAACAAATATGTTGCAAACATTGGTCAAGCGAAATCCCGGTCCTTTTACAGACGAAACCGTAAGCTATCTTTTCAAACAGATTTTCAAGGCCTGTCTGGATCTGCAACTGGATAATCACAAAAAAGAGTTACTGGTCAGCCGCAAGAAAAAAGAAGCAGATACGGTTCTTGATATTTCAGGCACGAGCGTCGGGGGAGCCAAACGGCAGGTAATTGCCGGTCCCTGTGCGGTGGAGTCTGAAGAACAGGTATTTACGGTCGCAAAAGCATTAAAGGAACAAGGCATTGAACTTATGCGTGGCGGAGCTTACAAGCCCCGTACCTCCCCTTATGATTTTCAGGGATTGGGTGAGGAAGGTCTGAAAATTTTAAGAAATGCCGGAGATACATTCGGGCTGAAAGTAATCAGTGAAATTGTGAGCCCTGCTGATGTGGAAATGGCTGAACGTTATCTGGATGTTATCCAGATCGGAGCCCGCAATATGCAAAATTTTGAATTGCTGAAAGAAGTCGGCTCTGCCAAAACCCCTGTTTTATTAAAAAGGGGATTATCTGCCACGATGGAAGAATTCCTGTTTGCTGCTGAATACATTGTTTCCCGGGGAAACAGCCAGGTGATTTTGTGTGAACGTGGAATTCGCACTTATGAAAAATGGACACGTAATACCCTGGATATTTCGGCTGTTCCGATCCTTAAAAATGAATCCCATTTGCCCGTCATTGTCGATGTGACCCACTCAACCGGAAGACGTGATATTTTGTTGCCCTGTGCCAAAGCGGCGCTTGCCGCCGGTGCGGATGGCGTTATGCTGGAAGTCCATCCAAACCCGAATGTGGCTTTGTCTGATGCCAAGCAACAAATTGATGTCTCTTCTTTTGAAACCTTTATGAAAGAGTTGCGGGCCTCCGGCTTGCTGCAAGATAAACTGGTTTCGGTTAAATAATTTTATTTGATTTTCCTGAAGAATGCGGATTGACTTCACAGTCTGTCCGCTTTTTTTGGTTTCGTTTTTTGATATGATAAACATAAGTATAAAACGTGTCATAATAAAAGAGGATATCTGGTCGTGTTTGCAAAGACCAGAGCCTGTTTAAGGACAAGAAATTGGATTGTTTGGCAGGGGGAGGAACGTTCGTTGGATGTTAGACATTATCTAAAACGGGCAAATATGGATCAGATTGGCCTGAATGAGTTGTTTCATCTGTTTGCGAAACAGGTTTCAGACTGGGTAGTCGTCTATCAGGCAACAGAAACCGGAAGAAACCCCTTTTTGGCTAAAGGAGACCGTCCAAACAGTTTTTATGTTACGGCATATACCGATGAAAAAGCGACAAATGTAATCCAGGTGGATTTTCCTCAATATATGGAAGTCGTCAAGGAACCGGCGCTTTCTTTTCTGATCAAGGCATACCGGTCGCAAGCTGATGGGATTGTTCTTAATCCGGGACATGAGGAGCGTCTTTTTTTGATCAAACCAAATGTACAGGACTTGATCCGTCTGTATGCCGTTGAACAGTTTCGTGATATGCCAGGGCCGTGGGTGCCGACGCTGGATGGAAACCTGTTGCTTGTGGAGTATGAAAAAGACCATTACACGGTCACCGTTTATCTAAGCGAGGAAGATGCAAGGTATGTAGCCCGGAAGTCCGGAGGTCAGGCAGTTCAGCATTCCTGGGAAAAGATCGAAGAACGTTGCCGGGAATTGGGAGCACCTGCCCCCTATTTTCACTTCGGCCTGCCGGAGCAATGTTCTTTCAGTGACGTACAGGCACAGGCCATCTATACGGGCAACCATGGAAAATACCGGACCGAGCCGGAACGGAAAGAAACAGCAGCAGACCTGTCGCAGAAAAAAAGAACGGTATCGCCGGAGCCGGATTCCATCCCGGATACAACACCGGTACCAGGGCAGCCTTCTGAGCAGAATCCGTCATTAATGCCGGTCAGGAAGGAAGAATTCAGGCCATCCAAGGCTCCTTATCAAGAGTCCGGACTGCCGAAAGACAGACCGGA
The DNA here is from genome assembly GCA_049587175.1 of Thermoactinomyces sp. Taxonomy (GTDB): domain Bacteria; phylum Bacillota; class Bacilli; order Thermoactinomycetales; family Thermoactinomycetaceae; genus Thermoactinomyces. The sequence continues at coordinate 2,623 of JBAVDL010000283.1, read as the reverse complement.
TTTTGGGGAACAACGGCCAGTTCCTCCGGATGTGGCTGCTGGACTGAAAAAGCTGGAAAAGGCTACAATTGAAGGACAGGGAATGGGAAATGGCTGGGAAGTATGCCGGGCAATGGCAGAACTGCGCAGAATCTGGGTTGTGGTTGATCCGGAGGGGAATATGGTTATTTTGGCCGGTCAGGATCAAAGCCCCATTGTTGATTTCTTTACTTCCTCCCATCATGCGGAGCGTTTGATTGAGGAAGCACGCCAGAAAAATCCCGGCTTGCCGCCTATGGTTCCCAGGCTGATTTCGACGAAAAAACTGTATCGAGCATTGGCTCCGCGCCAGCCGATTGTCTGGATTAATCGTGGTTCGCCTGAAGCCTGGACAAGTATTATGGGAGACACACTGCCTTATGTGTTACAATTAATGTCTCAAGTGCAGGATGGGAAGATCTGACTTTCCGGGCGGTCTGTTTTTTTGGGGGGAAACGGTAAAAAATAAACATAAGTTGAAGTCAGGTTTTGCAATTGGCGGAAGCATAATAATAAAAATTTAGAAAGTGGATGTGGAAGAAGAAGATGGGAAAGAGAAAAGAAACGATTACGATTTATGATGTAGCTCGTGAAGCAGGGGTTTCAATGGCTACGGTTTCTCGTGTTGTCAATGGAAACCCGAATGTTAAACCGGCTACAAGAAAAAAAGTGCTCAATGTTATTTCACAACTGGGTTATCGGCCCAATGCAGTTGCCCGTGGTCTGGCAAGCAAGAAAACGACAACAGTCGGGGTAGTCATTCCCGATATTTCCAATGCCTTTTATGCCGAATTGACCAGGGGCATTGAAGATATTGCCATGATGTATCATTACAACATTATTTTAAGCAATTCTGACTTGCAGAAAGAAAAAGAGCTGAAGTTGATTGAAACACTTCTGGAAAAACAGGTTGACGGGTTGCTGTTTTTGGGTGGGGAGATTACGGAATCCCATCGGGAAATTTTTTCGGCTACCCATGTTCCAATCGTACTGGCAGCCAGTCGCGACGAGAAAAATGAACTTCCTTATGTTACCATTGACCAGATTCAGGCAGCCAAAGAAGCAACCAGCATCCTGATTCATGAAGGGAACAGGAATGTTGGCCTGATTGGCGGTCCGCTGACAGATTCCGTCAATGGATATCCCCGTTATCTGGGGTACAAGGAAGCATTGCAGGATATGGATGTTCCCTTTGTGGAAGAACTGATCCGTCTGGGGGATTATCGCTATCGTTCCGGCTATGAAGCGATGAAGGATCTTCTGGAAAATCAACCGCAGATTTCGGCTGTCTTTGCAGCCAGCGATGAAATGGCGGTAGGAGCCATTCATGCAGCAATGGATCTGGGACGCAAAGTGCCTGAAGATCTGTCAGTCATCGGTTTTGAAAATATTCCTCTGGCCTCCCAGGTGCGCCCCCTGCTGAGCACGGTGGGTGTCCCCATGTATGATATCGGTGCTGTTGCGATGCGCCTCTTGACCAAATATATGAATAACGAGCCCGTGGAAACAGGGCAGGTGTATTTGCAATACAATATCTTGTTACGGGAGTCAACCAGATTAAAAGAGTGGGAAGAGGAGAAATAAAGGAAGAGAGGCAGCACATGGACAGACAGGTAATCGGAATTATTGGGGCAATGGAGGAAGAAGTGGCTTCGTTGCTTGAGCAAATGGATCAGGTTGAGTCATGTATTTATTTTGGCATTAATTACTACCGGGGGATTTTGGAAGAAACTCCTGTGGTTTTATGCAAATCAGGTGTTGGCAAAGTTAATGCAGCATTATGCAGCCAGATTTTGATCGATCGTTTTCATGTGGAAGCAATCATTTTTACCGGTGTTGCCGGAGCGCTGGATCCACAGTTGGATATCGGTGATATTGTTGTTTCCACGGAATGCCAGCAGCATGATGTTGATGCCAGCGCCCTCGGTTTTCCAAGAGGAACGATTCCATTCCAGGAAGTTTCTCTTTTTCCGGCTGATCCGGATCTGGTTCGCTGGGCTGTTAGTGCCGGCAAATCACTTGATGAAGCGAAAATTGTTCCGGGAAAAGTTTTGTCTGGAGACCAGTTTATTTCGGATCCATTAACAGTAAAAGAATTGCGGGAGCAATTACAAGGTTCGTGTGTTGAGATGGAAGGTGCGGCAGTTGCCCATGTTTGCTGGCTGGCAAAAATTCCGTATGTCGTGATTCGGTCCATTTCTGACCGTGCAGACCATTCGGCGCATGTCAATTTTGCCGAGTTTACCCGACTGGCTGCCGGCCGTTCAAGTGAGATCGTTTGCCGGCTTTTGGCCTTGCGGAAAAAGGATTTGCAAAATTGATCCCGGAAAGGCTTGAAATGCATCCTGGTGTGCGGTTTACAGGCAGACCGCTTCTCAGGGTGCATTTATTTTTTATTTCTCTGAAAACCGTCTATTTAGTTCAATATTAAAAAACGGTTTCATCTTTTTTTCAATAAACTGACAGCATAAAAAAAATCAAAAGGATACAGAATAAGGCAAGGTAAAGGAGGGATGAAACATGGCTCGGGATGTTTTGTGCGAGGTAAGAAGTTGTACGTTCTGGGAGCAAGGAAATCTTTGTTCAGCAGAAGAGATTTATGTGG
>JBAVDL010000282.1:0-4093 GCA_049587175.1 Thermoactinomyces sp. | reverse complement strand
ATACAAAAGCTGTCATCATGATCGGGGAAATCGGCGGTACTGCGGAAGAAGAAGCGGCTGAATGGATCAAGGCCAACATGACAAAACCGGTTGTGGGCTTTATCGGCGGACAAACAGCGCCTCCAGGAAAACGGATGGGGCATGCCGGTGCCATTATTTCCGGAGGTAAAGGAACAGCTGCAGAAAAAATCGCTACGTTGGAGCGTTGCGGTGTGAAAGTAGCTCCAACCCCTGCCGTTATTGGTGAAACACTCGTGGAAGTATTAAAGGAAAAAGGTTTGCTGGAAGCCTGCACCACCAAATAAAAGGAGATTAATCAATGAAGGGAACCCTTGGGGGTTCCTTTTTTTATCCGTTTGTTTCAGCCCGTAAATATTTGGATTCCTTGAAGGTATACTAAAAAAACCGGTAAGGAGGCAAAAAGATGCTTGAAGTAGAGTTGGATATCTTTTCAGGAATGCCCAATCCAAAATGGATTTTGTCAGAGCAAGAAGAAAAGGAACTGCTCGACAGGCTGCTTGCCGAACCGGAGCAGATTTCGCCGGTCTATTCTCCTGACGAAGTGCTGGGGCTTGGTTATTGTGGACTAATTGTCAGAGAGATCAAGACGGATGAAAGGGTTTGGACCAGAGTCAATCGGTCGCTTAAAAATTCCTTCCCACAGGAATTTCGCATAGGAAGCAAACCGGCAAGGCATGTTTCTGTGGAAGAGTGGCTCTTAAAAACATCGGAAAAAAAAGGCAGCAGAGTGACTGATGAGCTTCGGGAGGTTGCCGCGAATGGTGTCAGGCTGATCACTCCTTTGGGTGAAGATGCTAATCTGAATACGGAGGGAAAAAAAGATAAAGGTGATCAGGAAGGCCGATCTGTCAATATTCCATGGCAATTGTGCAATGACAATCATTTTGATCCGAATATAGAGCTTTTTAACATGAGCCAGTATGTCGGTCTGAATAATTGTTACTGTTTTGCCAGCAATCATCTGGCCAATAGGCGGTATGCCAGACCGGGCCTGAAGGGAGGGCGTCCGGCCAGGGAAATGACTTGCGGTGAAGTTATCGCAGGTCTTAAAGCGGATGGCTGGAAAGAGACCGTATGTGCACAAAATACGTTAACCATTGCCTGTGTGGTTTGGCCGGGAAATGACTATCACTTTTACCGGCTTGTCTCTGGGGAACCCGGTTACATGTGGGGCCACAAACGTGGAGGAACTCCGGCCAGATACACCGATGAATGCGGGCGGGCCATTGTCAAGAAAGCGTTTTTTCTGGAGCCGGATCTCGATCCAACCAATATTTGCCGGGAAGATTATACGCATTTCTGCGGCTTTTTTTACCAGGATAACACGACGGCTTTTGTTCAGTAATCTGTCGGGTTTTTGGCGTCGTATTGTTGCAAGGCAAAAGAGAGAAATGCCGGTGAGGCGCATTAGAGGCTTTATTTCGGTCGCTGGCGATTTGGCACAATGAAGAACCTTGAGTACGATTTTGGTAGGAGGGAACTCCAGAAAAGCTTTTTTGGGGCCGACAACAGCGACGCAACCACCGTTTCCCCCGCTTGTTTTTGATGGGTGCACCTGCTCCAAAAACATTGGGAACAACTTCTTCCTGATTAATGGCATAGCCCCTTTTCTGAATGATTACAGCTATGTCGACCGGTTTGTATGCCAAACGTTATTAAGGGATTAAAAATTGGTCTCAAAAAATAGTATGTGAAAAGATGCAATAACCCTGCTTGACAAATATGGGCAGGGTTATTTGTATTTTGACAAAAGGACAAAAGGAAAGGGGATTATCATGTTTGTGATTTCCAATATTATATGAAATATTTGGTATTTTAACAAATACAAGCAGCAAGGAACTAATCTTTATAAACTCTTGCAGACTTGAAGAGACAAAATGATTGTTAGAGGATATCGGGACTTTTTGGCGAAAAGTAAGCCGGGTATCATGTAAAAATTGGAAATGATATTTGGTTGATATTTAAAGCAAAAAATGAGGTGTTTTCGTTGAGTCGATATCCAATTCTGGTTGCATTGAATCAGATTTCTACCGTCCGGTGGCAGACGGTCAAATTTTTAATTGAATCGGGATGGAAGCCTTCGGATCTGGTGCCGCACAAATTGCTTGACCAATTATTGCTGCTTGGGGTTAAAAGTGCAGAAATTCAGAAGATCAGGCAAACATTGACTTCAGCTTTTATCGCTGAAACAACTCAGGAATTGAAAAAGCAGAATATCCAGACGGTAACATTTTTTGATGAAGAATACCCCGCATTGTTAAAAGAAATTGCTCAACCTCCCTGGGTTTTGTATGTTCGGGGGGATGCCTCTTTATTGTCAGGCAAGGCACTGGCTGTGGTTGGCACACGGAGACCAACCCCTTACGGATTGCGGGCTGCCAGGGAACTGGTTGCCGGATTGGTTGCATTGGACTGGACAATTGTCAGTGGCATGGCAAGCGGAATTGATGGAGAAGCGCACCGTTCAGCACTTGAGGCCAAAGGCCGTACGATTGCTGTTTTGGGTACGGGAGTTGACGTAATTTATCCAAAACATCATCGTTCCTTGTATGAAAAAATCGCAAGAGAAGGAGCGGTGATTTCCGAAATGCCTCCCGGCACACAACCTTTCCCCTGGGTTTTTCCCCAACGGAATCGAATTATCAGCGGTCTGTCACAAGGGACTCTGGTAATCGAGGCTGCGGAAAGATCCGGTTCCCTGATCACTGCTGAATTTAGTATGGAGCAGGGAAGAGAGGTGTTTGCTGTTCCAGGGCCCATGACGTCAAGGCAAAGTCAGGGAACTTTGCAACTTATTCAGGACGGGGCCAAATGCGTGCGCTCGGTGTCAGATATTGCAGAGGAGCTGGAGGGGCTTCATTTTGCAGCTTCCCTGTCTGCCTGTATGAATAAATCGGATAAAATTAACTTAAATAATATAGAAGAACAAGTTTACCAACAAATTGCACCGGATAAACCGATTCATATCGATTTATTGATTGAGCGGTTAAGGCAAAAAGGGATTGCGGCAGAAATTCATCAGGCTTTGCTTGCACTGGAAATGAAAAAATTGATCGCCCAACTGCCCGGTGCCCGATACATTCGTAAATAATCGGGGTTTTACATATAGAAGCGGAATGAAGAGGTACAAAAAATGGAGATTGAAAGTTGAACAATCTGACCGCAATTTGGTATTGTAACAAATACGAGTGCCAATAAGGAATACAGAAGTGGCCGAAATGAGGGGAGGGCCATGTAATGGCCGATTCGTTGGTTATTGTTGAATCACCTGCCAAAGCAAAAACGATAAAAAAATATCTGGGAAGCAAATACATTGTCAAAGCTTCAATGGGGCACGTACGGGATTTGCCGAAAAGCCAGCTTGGCATTGATGTGGAAAATGGCTTTGAACCAAAATATATAACAGTCCGCGGCAAGGGTGAAGTTTTAAAAGAATTGCGGAATGCGAAAAAAAAGGTAAAGCGGGTTTTTCTTGCTGCTGACCCTGACCGGGAAGGAGAGGCAATTGCCTGGCATCTGGCAAACAGCCTCAATGTCCCGCTTAACGAACAATGCCGCGTGGTTTTTAATGAAATTACCAAACAGGCGGTTAAAGAAGCATTCAAGCATCCGCGCACGATTAATACAGATTTGGTTAATGCCCAGCAGGCAAGAAGGATTCTTGACCGCCTGGTCGGGTATAAAATCAGTCCCCTGTTATGGAAAAAAGTAAAAAAAGGGTTAAGTGCCGGCAGGGTTCAGTCGGTGGCGGTAAAATTGATTATTGACCGGGAAAATGAAATACGCCATTTCAAACCGGAAGAATACTGGACGGTAACGGCGATCCTGCTAAGCGGCGAAGAACCGTTTGAAGCCAGGTTTTACGGCTATGGGGACAAGAAACAGGGGCTTTCATCCAGAGAAGAGGTGGATCAGCTCCTGGAAGTGATTAAAGGCAAGCGTTTTGTTGTGGAAAAAGTGAAAAAAAGCGAACGGAAACGCAACCCTGCTTCTCCGTTTATCACCAGTACACTGCAGCAGGAAGCAGCCCGCAAGCTTAATTTTCGGGCTTATAAAACCATGGCATTGGCAC
>JBAVDL010000281.1:0-1713 GCA_049587175.1 Thermoactinomyces sp. | reverse complement strand
AAGCAAGACAAAGGAAACAACCCTGCTTGTGGATCAAAAGAAAACAGAAATGATTCAAAGCGAGCTATTGGCATGGTACTCGAAAAATAAAAGAGATTTGCCATGGCGCCAAAGCAAGGATCCTTATAAAATCTGGGTTTCTGAAATCATGTTGCAACAAACCCGCGTTGATTCAGTAATCCCCTATTTTCAGCGCTTTATCAGCCTGTTCCCCAGTATTGAAGATTTGGCGAGTGCTCCTGAAGAACAGGTCATAAAAGCCTGGGAAGGATTGGGATATTATTCCCGGGCCAAAAATCTGCACGCAGCAGCAAAAGAGATCGTTTTTCACGGTGATGGGAAAATTCCTTCCGACCGGAATTCGATTTTAAAATTGAAAGGAATTGGATCATATACAGCCGGTGCCATTTTAAGTATTGCCTTTGACCAGAAAGTCCCTGCCGTCGATGGCAATGTCATGCGTGTTTTATCGAGGCTTTTTGCTTTGACCGATGATATTTCGGCAGTTTCAACCCGCAAAAAAATGGAGTCACTTGCGGAACAACTGATCCCGGAAGAAAATCCCGGCGATTTTAACCAGGCCTTGATGGAGCTGGGAGCCCTTGTCTGTTCACCAACTTCACCAACATGTTTATTTTGTCCAGTCCGTTTGATGTGTGATGCATATGAACAGGGAATTGAGGAAAAATTGCCGCGGAAAAAAAAGGCAAAACCGCCGGTTCCTCACGATATGGTGGTCGCACTTTTCCGTTACGGAAAGCGGTTTATTGGTGAGAAAAGGCCGGATCAGGGACTGTTGGCGGGATTGTGGGGCTTTCCCACTCTGGAATTAACTGCCGGAGCGGATCCATTACAAAAAATAAAAGACTTCTGTAATCAAAAACAAATACCCGGTTCGAAATATATAATAAAAGGAAAGTTTAAACATGCTTTCAGCCACCGCCACTGGAATGTGACTGTGGTGCAGGTGGATGTCAAATATCCGTCTTTTCCGCTTCCCGCATCCTGGGAATGGTTGGATACCGGGCAAAAAAAAGAGAAAACCTGGGCCAATGTTTATCAAAAAGTGTTTAAATTGGAATAATTTGGGGATTTGTTGACTGTTATGCGAAGGGGAGAATGTGTCAGTGGAGGAAAGCAGAAAAAATCAGGGAGAGCTGACGCCTGAAACAAACAAGCCAGAGTATGAACCGGAAGTTCAGGACAAGCCGATAAATAAAGAAACAGCAGAAGTTCATGGTGATCAGGCAAAAAAATCCTGCGAAGGGGAAACCGTACAAAAGGAATCCCGGGTGGAAAAAGCGGCAGAAAACGGAGAAACCGTTCAGGATGAAGACTTTTTGGAGGAAAAAGAGCAGGATTTGCAAAACGGGAAGCAGATTGAAGCGGAAGTTCCGGAGCAGAAGGAAACAGGGATACTGGAATCAATCAAAAATGAAATCAGAAATACACCCCGCCCCAAAAAGATTTTGGTAAGTGTTATTATGGTAGCCATGGCAATTGTGAGCATTTTGGGATTTGCAGTTTACGGAACGGACGGGACTGACAAAGAAGTCTCTGCCGTCCGGAATGAAGAAAAAACCGAACAGAAACCGGCCAAACTGCTGCTGGTTCTGGAAGACAGGAAATTTGAACTTGATTTGCTGAAACTGGGGTATGATGGCAAAGATCCCAATAGTACGGATATGAAGCAACTGACAGCCTGGTTGGACA
>JBAVDL010000280.1:0-4149 GCA_049587175.1 Thermoactinomyces sp. | reverse complement strand
CCACTCCCATATCCATGTCTGTGCAAATAATTGAAAATTATTATCACTGTAGAATACTATTTTCATTATATGAAATTGATTCTCATTAGTAAACAGGTTGAAATTGGACAAATTAGTAATATTGTTTTACTTGAATAGAGAAACATTCAGATACAGCAATTGAATAAAAAAATATTGATCTGTGTCATTGGAAGAATTAAAAGAAACAGGGAAGAAACCGGTTCTTGTCTGTTTGGGTATTGGCTTTGAAAGGACATGTTTCCATACTAAAACTGCTTATACTTATTATGCAAATTTGCAAAAAAAACGGCTCCGGTATCATGATAAAATGAGTATACCCTTAAACAAGTGCATACAGAATATAAAAAAACATCTGGAGGAAGATGATTTTAAGGGTTCAGCAAAGGAAGCAGTTCAGTCAACATTACTACTAATAAAAGAAGAAGGATGTTTCATATGAAAACTGCCATTATACTTGCGGCCGGTTTGGGAAGAAAAATGTGGCCTTATAATGAATACTGGCCCAAAGCTGCCTTGCCGGTTGGTTCCCGAACAAACCTGGAACGCCAGATCCTTGCTCTGAAAGGCCTGTCTTTTGAGCGGATCATTGTTGTGACCCATTATCTTCACAAACAAATTCAATCGGTTGCGTTTGACCATGAAGGAGTCGAACTTGTCCGGCTTCCTGCTTTGGAAGGGACAGCCGAATCTTTGTCCAGGGCAGTTGAGAATGTCAGGGATGAACATATTCTTGTCATCTATGGAGATATTGCTGTAACCGGAAAAAGACTGGAAGAGTTTGTTGCCCATTTTCGCAGCCGGTTGCCGGACGGGATGCTGTTGTGCAAGTCTGTGGGCAAAGAAAGGGCACAAGACTGGTTCTGTGCGCGTATGCAGGGTGAAAAAGTGGAGCAGATTTACGGTCATCCGCGTCCGCATTATGTTACACATCGCCTGTTGGGAATCTATGCATTAAGAACAGAAGCACTTCGTACGGGGTTAATGAAAAATCCCGGATTTATGCGCAATGTGAGTGTCGGAGTGGTTCCGGCACCGGAGTCTGAACTGGAACAGTCGCTCCAGATTTTAATTGAACACGGTTATCTTGTAACGGGACATGTGATTGAAGATGGAGCCGTTGATATGGACAAACCCTGGCATTTGATGGAAGCCAATATTATGGCAGTAAAGGAGGAACTGGATCCATTAAGCCGGAATATCGTCCCCGAGTCGGCAACCATTCATCCCACAGCGCAAATCAAAGGCAGAATAAAATTGGGCGAAAATGTGCAAATAGGGCGGAATGTCGTGATTGACGGAAATGTATCGGTTGGAGACGGAACGGTTATTGACAATGGAGCCACCATTGCCGGTCATGCTATTATCGGCAAGCACTGCACTATCCGGGATTTTTGCAGGATCGGTTCGTACAGTGTCATTGGCAACAGAGTTCGCTTTGGCCATTGTGCCGAATTTCAGGGAGTTGCTTTTGATCGAGCCAGTTTTGTTCATTACGGAGAAGTTTACGGAATTATTGGAGAGGCTGTGGATATTGCGGCTGGTGTTACCGTAGGAATTATGCGGTTTGATGATCAGCCTCAATACCAGCGTGTTTATGGACGGTTGGAGATCCCTGACCAGTATGGGAATGCGGTGTATTTCGGGGATTTTACAAGAACAGGCATTGCCAGCCAGTATATGCCGGGAGTAAAAGTGGGTTGCAACTCTGCCATAGGGCCGGGGGTGATTGTAACCAGGGATGTACCTTCCAATACCCTTTTATTTGCAGAACAGAAGCTTGTACAGAAAAAATGGGGGCCTGAGCGGTACGGATGGTGATTTTGTTTTATTGGCCGGATTCATTCTGGAATAGAGTGCAATTTGTATTCATAATCCCAAAGTATTATTTCCAATATAAGAGGATCTTTTTGTCAATTAAACCAGACAGTCAGCTTCAAAAACGACCTGACTGCTTTTGTATCCTGATTCAGAATCGTTTCAGGGATAATACTGGCAGAAAACCGTCAAGACTTGAATTGTCAAGTCTTGATTGCAGTATATTTCCTTGTTGTTCTATTTTTTATTAAAAACCGGCATGAAGGCATTGACAGATCGAAAACAAAACACATAAAATAAAATCAGACAGTCAGATTGAACCTGACTGTCTGGTCTGGGAGTGATATTCTGGTGGATAAACACAAATTACCCTTATATTTAAAAATCAAAGAGGAGATGATCAAAGAGATTAAACAAATGAGCGTTGGCAGCCGGATCCCTTCCAGAACAAAACTGGTAAAAAAATATAATGTTTCAAGAACAACGATAGACCGGGTGATCTCCGAGTTGATTGGAGAGGGTTATTTAAACGCTGTTGACGGAAGCGGAACATATGTGGCTGAAACGTTCAGAACAGCCGATACGGCCAAAGAAAGCAAAATTGACAGTTGGGCCCTTGTCATTCCCAATATTATGGATGATACGTATCCGGGAATTTTGCGGGGAGTAGAGGATGTTGCCCACAATCACAATATAAACCTGGTGATCTGCAATACAGATAATTTTACACATAAGCAATCAGCCTATATCGATAAACTGATAAATTCAGGAATTCGCGGGATTATCATCGTGCCGGCCATTATTGGCAATCATAGTTCTGATCCGTTTAACAAGCTTATCAAAAACGGAATTCCTATTGTTTTTTGTAACAGAGGTGTGGAAGGGGTAAATGCTCACAGGGTCATTTCAAACAATTATTATGGAGGCTATATTGCAACAAAACATTTGATCAGGCAAGGGTTTAATAGAATAGCTTATATTTCAAAACCACTCTATTCCACATCATCTGAGAGATACCAGGGATATTGCAGCGCTTTGCTTGAGAATTCTTTGGAAATAAATGATGAATGTGTCGTGTTTGAAGAGAATTTCAAAACTGACCACCCCGGTTATGAAAGCGCGTTAAAATTGTTTTCCAGTTCTGCTCCTCCTGATGCAGTTTTTTGTTTTAACGACGATATTGCAAGAGGGGTTTATCATGCGGTAAAAGAACTGGGATTTGTGATTGGCAAGGATGTTGGGATTGTTGGTTATGATAACACCTTTATCTGTGAGGAGCTTGAACCGAAGTTAACTTCAATAAAATTTAATTCTTATGAAATAGGAAAAATAGCTGCTAGCGTTCTGTTGAGTTTGATTACAAAAACAAATATCCCGCAAAATAAAACTATTTTATTACAACCTGAGTTGGTCTTGCGCAATAGTTGTGGAGAATCACAAAAAAGTTAAAATCTGGCAGGTGGAGTTAGCTATGGAAGGAATTATTGCTGCATTGGTTGTCCCTTTTCATGAAAATGGAAAGATTGATGAACAGGGACTGAGAAATATTGTGCGATTCAATATCGATGTAAATCATATAGATGGCTTTTATGTAAATGGGAGTACCGGCGAGAATTTTTTGATTTCAACAGATGAAAAAAAGCAAATCCTTGAGATCGTAAAAGACGAAGCGAAAAACGATGTACATTTAATTGCCCAAATTGGTTCGATTAATCTTTATGAAGCAGTGGAACTGGGTCAATTTGCTACGGAACTGGGGTATTCATGTTTGTCAGCCGTTACTCCTTTTTACTATAATTTCAGCTTTGAAGAAATTAGGGATTATTACATGACAATTGTAAACGAAACCCAAAACAACATGTTAATATACTCGATGCCCTCATTTACTGGTGTTGACATGTCATTAAAGCATTTTGGAGATTTGCTCAAAAACAACAAGGTCATTGGGGTTAAATACACCAATTCTGATTTCTTTTTACTGGAACGTTTAAGAAAAATGTTTCCCGAAAAACTCATTTTCTCCGGTTTTGATGAAATGCTGTTATCTGCTTCTGTTCTGGGTGTTAACGGAGCCATTGGAAGCACATTTAATATAAATGCGAAAAGAGCAAAAGAAATATTCCAATTTGCAAAATCGGGACAGATTGAGGAAGCCAGAAAAATCCAACACGAAACAAATGATTTGATTGAGAAGATTTTGCAATTGGGAATATATCAAACAATTAAAGAAATTCTTGCTGTAAAAGGAGTAATTACTGTCAGCAGTTGCAGAAAACCGTTTAAAGGTTTTGATCAAAGAAAAAGAGAGCAGGT
>JBAVDL010000279.1:0-3474 GCA_049587175.1 Thermoactinomyces sp. | reverse complement strand
GCCTTTACCCGCGTATGGGATCAACGGGCTGTCGGTTTGGCCCGCCAGGGACGCCTCGGTTTCTATGCTCCAGTATCCGGACAGGAAGGGGCCATGATTGGCAGTGAATATGCCCTGAACAAGGATGATTTTATCATGCCCGGTTATCGGGATATTCCGCAACTTTACTGGCATGGTTATCCAATGTATCAGGCTTTTCTGTGGTCCCGCGGCCATCAGCACGGTGGAGAAATTCCCGAGGATGTACATGTAATGCTTCCCCAGATTATTATCGGGGCGCAATACGTACAGGCAACAGGCGTCGCAATGGCATTCAAACGCCGCGGCGAAAAACGGGTGGTTATTGCTTATACTGGCGACGGCGGAAGTTCCCAGGGAGATTTCTATGAAGCAATGAACTTTGCCGGTGCTTTTCAGTTGCCTGTTGTGTTCTTTGTACAAAACAACGGGTATGCCATTTCCACGCCGTTTTCCAAACAGACGGCAGCCAGGTCTGTTGCACAAAAAGGCATCGCCGCAGGAATTCGAAGTGTACAGGTAGACGGAATGGACGTACTGGCTGTTTACCGGGTTGTAAAAGATGCTGCCGAACGGGCCCGCAACGGAGAAGGGCCAACCTTGATTGAGGCGCTCAATTACCGTCTTGGACCCCATTCCATGTCCGGGGATGATCCTACCCGTTATCGTTCCAAAGAGGAACCGGACGAATTTGAACAAAGAGAACCGCTTGTTCGTTTCCGTAAATATCTGGAAGCCAAAGGGCTGTGGACGGAAGAGGATGAGCAGCAGGTTATTGAGGAAGCAAAACAAACGGTGGCCGATGAAATTAAAAAAGCAAACAAATATAGGAAAATGAACATTCCGGACTTGATTGATTCGATGTTTGAGGTCACACCTCCCCATCTGGAAAGACAAAAAGCGGAATACATGAAGGAGGGGAAATAAACCATGGCGCAAATGACAATGGCAAAAGCAATCAACGATGCACTTCGTGTTGAAATGGAACGGGATCCAAAAGTGATGCTGTTTGGGGAAGACGTGGGGAAAAACGGCGGTGTTTTTCGTGTCAGTGATGGATTGCAAAAGATATTCGGAGAAGATCGCGTAATGGATACCCCGCTGGCAGAGTCCGGGATTGGCGGGCTTGCTGTCGGTTTGGCGAGTCAGGGATTCCGTCCGGTAGCAGAAATACAGTTTATCGGATTTATTTTTGAAGCGATGGATTCCATTTGCGTACAAGCTCCTCGTTTGCGGTATCGTTCAGGCGGCCGTTACCATGCGCCGATTGTATTCAGAGCACCGTTTGGCGGAGGAGTGAAGCCGCCAGAGCTCCATGGAGACAGTCTGGAAGGATTGCTGGCACAATCACCGGGATTGAAAGTGGTTGTCCCGTCAAATCCCTATGATGCCAAAGGGTTGTTGATTTCCGCAATTCGGGATAACGATCCGGTTTTCTTCCTGGAGCACTTGAAACTTTATTTCTCCCAAAAAGGGGATGTGCCGGAAGGAGAATATACCGTTCCGCTTGGCAAAGCCAAAGTGGTACGTGAAGGTTCGGATGTTACGATTATTACTTATGGAGCCATGGTTCATACATCATTAAAAGCCGCAGAGCTGGCAGAGAAAGAGCGTGGAGCAAAAGTGGAAGTGATTGACCTTCGCACGATCAGTCCGCTGGATACCGAAACGATCGTCAAATCGGTTGAAAAAACAGGACGGGCGATTGTGGTGCAGGAAGCACAGAGATCAGCCGGAATTGCTGCTGAAGTGATTGCCCAGATTAATGAAAATGCAATCCTGAAACTGGAAGCACCAGTTAAACGGGTTGCACCGCCGGATACGGTAATGGGTTTCCCGCTGATTGAAGATGAGTGGATTCCGAATCCTTCCCGGATTGTAAAAGGAATTAACGAAGTCCTTGATTTTTAAGAGGCTCCAGGGCTGCCTGCATTCGTTTTTAAAAATGACCGGTGCGGTGGCCAGGGTTACCGACCTTTCTTGTCAGATTGATCACTCAAAAACAGTTTAGTTGGATAAGGAGGCTATTCTTGTGGCAAGATACGAATTCAAATTGCCGGACGTGGGTGAGGGAATTCATGAGGGCGAAATTGTAAAGCTGCATGTCCAGGAAGGAGATACCATCCAGGAGTTTGATGTTTTTGCCGAAGTTCAAACCGACAAGGCAGTTGTGGAGGTGCCGTCTCCGGTAACAGGTACCGTGAAAGAAATAAAGGTAAAAGAAGGGGAGATTGCCCTCGTTCATTCGACAATTGCCATCCTTGAGGTTGAAGGGGAACTTCCGGACGGTGAAGAACAGCCGGAGGAAAGCACAGCGGAAGCAACAGCCCCGGAACAGAGCAGGGAAGAGAAAAAAGAATCCGTTTTTACTGCTCCCAAAAAAGGAAATGTAGCAGCGATGCCTTCGGTGCGCAAATTGGCGCGTGAATTGGGTGTCGATATTACTCAGGTAACTGGAACCGGGAGAAATGGCCGAATTCTGGCTGAAGACGTTAAACGCTTTGCAGAAGGCGGACAACCCGAGGCGGAAGAGGTCAAAGCAGCGGCAAAACCGGATGTACAGGCACAGCAAGCAGCTGCTGAACCTGCCGGAAAAGAAGAACGCCTCCCACTTCGCGGCATTCGCCGTACAATTGCAAAACGCATGGTCGAAAGCAAACATATCGCACCGCATGTCAACCTGATGGATGAAGTGGATGTCACAGAATTGATTGAACTTCGCAAGTGGGCCAAACCGATTGCCCAGGAAAGAGACATCAAGTTGACATACCTGCCGTTTATTATAAAAGCGGTTATTGTAGCCTTGCGTGAATATCCGGCCTTGAATGCTTCTATTGACGACGAGAAAGAAGAAATCGTTATTAAACACTATTATCATATCGGCCTGGCAGCAGCAACAGACAATGGGCTGATGGTACCTGTCATCAAGGATGCGGATCGGAAATCTGTCTTTGAATTGGCCAGAGAAGTAACGGAAAAAGCAAACAAAGCACGGGATATGAAACTGGAAGCGAGTGAAATGAAAGGAAGCACTTTCACGATTTCCAATCTGGGCGGATTTGGCGGTCAGTTCTTTACTCCAATCATTAACTACCCCGAAGTAGCAATCCTGGGTGTTGGCACCATCAAGGAAAAACCGGTGGTTCATGAAGGAGAAATTGTGATTCGCCCGCAAATGTATGTCACTTTAAGTTTTGACCATCGCCTGATTGACGGGGATTTGGCGGCAAGGTTTATGAGGCGTTTCAAACAGTTGATGGAAAATCCAAAACTTTTGATGATGGAGATGAGTTAACATGGTAGTGGGAGATCTGGCTCAAGAAGTGGACGTTCTGGTTGTTGGCGCCGGCCCTGGAGGTTACGTTGCAGCGATTCGGGCTGCTCAACTGGGGCGCAAGGTAACCATTATCGATAAAGATTCCCTGGGCGGCGTATGCCTCAACCGCGGATGTATTC
>JBAVDL010000278.1:0-4256 GCA_049587175.1 Thermoactinomyces sp. | reverse complement strand
GTCATTTCCCTGATCATTTACCAGTTAAAAACTCAATTTTTCCTTGTTTTATGCGGGTTTTGGCGTTTCCGAACAACCCCCGGCTTTTTTTCGAAGCACCTGGTGTTCGGAAAAAGGATATTAAATACCTCTTTGATAAGTCGATTATATCATAATAGACAACACGTTTTCACTGCAATGTCCTGCCGTTTATTTAACCAGAATATATTGTTCGTTTCCCTTCATTATTTCGGTCAGCAAAATTGGCTTAATAAAAATCCTTGCGATAAATTATTAGAAAAAAGCCAATGAATCATCCTTCTCCGGATTCCCCTCCTCTATTGCCTCTTTCTCAATTTCATTTGACAATGGGACAAAATCACTACTTTTTTCACTGATATATAGAATTTATATATTGTTAAGATATATTTTTTTATGTTAATTTATTGTTTCTTATGAGTTATGCAATATTCCTAAAAATAAAAAGAAGGAGGAACAATGGTTGCGGAAAACAAAAAATACCGTATGTTTTTCGTAACCAAAAATGATGCGTAAACAACTTGTTCCATTTCTTCTAGTCTTGCTACTGATTGTCTTAGCAGGAAGTATCATCTGGGGAAACGACGCAGTTTATGCCGGCGGCCGTTTTGATGTTCCTGAGATAAATGAGGAATTTAATCAATTTGACCAGGCTCCTCCCTCTCAACAGGAGCAACCGGCTAACACACGCCTGTAACAGAAGACAAAGGATTCTGGGATTCAGTCACTGAACCCTTTACGAAAGCATGGGATTGGACAACCGACAAGATTTCTGACGCCGTGGACTGGACGATAGAAAAGGCATCTGCCTTTTGGGATTGGTTGACCGGGGTCTTATCGAAAATCACTGACGTGGTCGTGGATGCCCTGGCTGCCACCTGGGATTGGACTCAAAAATTTAAAGAATACATAGCCTTTGCAGGCGTCTTGATTCTGGGCATCGCCCTGTGCTTTTTTGCTCCTCCGCTCGGAGTTTCTGTTCTGACCGGGATGGCCTTGTCCCTTGTCATCGGTACCGGATTGAACGGATGGAAATTTGACAAGACGGTCTTTCTGGAAGCAGCCATCGGCGGACTGCTCGGCCTGATTGGCGGAGGTATTACCGGAGGAGCATCCCGTGCCATGGCCAGTGGTTTTGGCAAAAAGCTGGTGACAGGCGTAACCAACTCCAAAGTGTTGGGTCCTCTGGCCAGAGGCGGAGGCAAACTGATCAGCAAGTTGCCCAAGCCGATGCAACAAGTCTTTGGCAAGGCCGGATTGATCGGCTCTGTGGAAGGCGCAGGTACCAGTATCGCCGATGACCTTCTGCATGGTCGAAAAATCAATTGGAAAAAAGCCTTGCTGTCTGGTGTAGCCGGAGCTGCACTGGTAGGGGCAGGAGCATTTATCATTCCCAAAGTGGAACCGATCGTAAACAAAGTAACGACTGCTTTTCAAAAAGCACCTGTTGTCCAGGCTGCCAAACGGGTGGACGATTGCCTCCCCTTCGCTTACCAACAACAGCCTGTAAATTACACAGCCCTGGCGATGTCTCCTTTCGCAGAATTTGCGAAGTGTATTTCTGCACCAGAACCTGGTGTAAGTTCTACAAAGTGGTTGTCCAATGTAGAAAAGCAAACTATTAAAGAGGAAAATATCAGGAAATATGGAGTTGAAAGTAAATCAAGGAAAACTTACAACCCCCATAAAGATGCTGGCAAAATAGTTGCTCGTAAAGATGGAAAAAAAGTTTTAACCTATTATGATGGAAGAACCAGAGCAATACTCAACTCTGAACATGCGGGACAAAAGGTTTCGATCGATGTGAATGGATCAGAATATAAAGTGCCTTTTGATAATGATGGATTTCCCGATTTTGAGGAGTGGACTGATTATACCACAACATTAAATGTAGATCAGTACCTTTTAAACGACAAGACCCAGTTTAAATTGTTGAGTAAAAGAGTTGCAAAGGATCTACAAAGTGATGAAAAGTTAAGAAAAAATATAGATAATACCTTTCTGGAGGTATTGGAAAAGGGAGTAGGTGTGCAAAATGGACCAGCAAAAGCTAAGTTAGAAAAATTTATTAATGACAATAGTGATATTTTGCAAAATCTGACTAACGAGGAAAAAAATGCTTTGATTTCTGGTAGAGGAAGCGCTTCTATAATATCAAAATTAAATAATAATCCTGAATTAAAAAGTAAGTTTCTTCAGGCTAATACCGACTGGATTAAAAAAGGAAATGACCCTGTTGGTTATACATGGCATCATCATCAGGATGAAGGAAAAATGCAATTAGTAAAAACTAGAGTTCATGGTAACATAAGACATACTGGTGGACGCCAAATCTGGGCTGGAGGTCGTTGACAATTAAAAGGAGGAGAAAAATGGATAAAAGAGCCCAATCTTTAGTCAGAGAGTCGATAAATGAAAAAAAAGAAGAAGTCATTCATAGTTTTCAAGTTTTATTTCAATATCCATTTCATCCAAATACTACATTCATTTTGTTAGAGATACGAGGAGATGGTGGCTTATTTGGTCTAACAGTAACTCAAATGAATGGTTGGGGAGAACAGCTAACAAAAAATGCTCAAGGGGAATATGCTATATTTGAAGGAATTGGATTTGACACTTGCAAAAAACTTGAACAAGACTACCAAGAAATTCTGGAGGATGACGAGTTTATAACTGAAATCGATGAATATGCCAAAGAATATTTTGTTCCCTTTATTCAGGAATGCTTCAATCAAGCAGGAGGAAAAAACGCCAAAATTCCATTTTATTTATATTATCCAAACTCCGGAGATGCTTATGATTTGGTTAAAGAAAAATGGCTTGATGAAGACGAATACCTCTGAAAGAGCATAGAAACCAAGGCTTGGGGTATATCCTCAAGCCTTTATTTAATGAAAAAATACCGTTAACTTACCCTTTTTGCCAAAGTAGGATTTGTTGATTAAAAAAAACTGTAATTTAACAAATAAAACAAACATCCAAGTAAATTATACGGGTGGAAGAAAGACTTGGGGAGCGAGCAAGATGATCAATCGTACCAATGTTAAAAAAGCTGTTTACGCTTATGAAAATTGATAAAGGTAAAACTCCATCAGGTTATGTGTGGCACCATCATGAAGGATTGGGCAATCATGGGCCTGGTACGATGCAATTAGTTAAAGCCAAAGTACATAATAGGTTTTTACCACATACAGGTGGGCGAAAAACCTGGGGCGGTAACATTGGCAGAGAGTAAAAATTGGAGGTATTACTATGTTGTCAGAGGATATTAAACAAAACTGCAAGAGAATATAGAGTCAAATTTAGAGACATTTTCTGAAAAAACGAAGAACATTTTAAATTTTCCCTATCATCCTGATACACAATTGCTTCTTTTTCAATTACAAATCTATGAAGAAGCATACTCTGTGATTCCAATTCCACTTGATGGACCTTTTGGTTCTTCATTGAATAAAGACAAAAATGGATCCGTGCCTTTTTCAGTTTTTGAAGAAATGAGTCTGGTTTGTAATCTTCTGGAAGGTATCGATGTTGAATGGGATGAAGAGGAAGATAATTATAATGAAGAGTTCCTTGAAGAACTAGAATCTTATACACAGGAATTATTTGCAAATTATGTTGGCAAATTATTTGATGAAAACAGAGGCCAACACTTTCCAATTCCATGTATTATTCAACGCACTGATGGACTTAGAGTTTACCATTTACAAAGTAAACAATGGATCGATGAAGAAGATATATCAACTTTAGTATAACCATTTATATAAAGTTAGGGGGATAAATCATCCTTAATCAGTATGGCTTTCTTTCTAATTTCTTAAAGCCATATAAACACAGAGAATCAGGTCATTCAGTAATCTCGTTTGATGATGGTGATGGTTCATCGATCCTGCATGACCTGATTTTTGTTTTCTAACTCTATCAAAAAGTCTAGCAGAATTATCATCTTCCTTAAAACATCGCTACCGCCATAAAGCATGTTCCAAAAAGAGAGAATAATACCAAAAATATATCTACTGAAAACTGTTTCAAAAAGATAAACTTCTGGCCAGTTCTTATCATGCCTTGGTCAATAGAAAAACAAGCAGTTAAACAAATTTTACCTTTTTTCTCTATTATCGACAAAAAAAGCAACAAAATAGGTGCCAAATAAGTCTATTTTTTATTAAATATATCCAAAATTTCATCCAATCTTCTTTTTACAAATTTATTTATTGCTTTTTGAATTGCAGTACTCT